>JAKBAG010000005.1 GCA_021809235.1 Acidobacteriota bacterium | reverse complement strand
GCTTCTGCTCGCGGGGCGTTCGGCCATCGTCCATGACGGTTGCCAGCGGATAGGCCGCCACCATACGCTGCCCTTCGGCATACTCGCCAATCGCATCCGGAATATCGACGTCCACGCGACTGCCCAATAGCCATCCGGTATCCCCATGGCTGTCGCGCACCAGCCACCAGTCTTCCATGGGCGGCGGACCGCCTTTGCTGGTTGCAGGCAATGCTCCGGGAACTACATGCGGAACCGATGCCCGCTGCAGCAGCTGCACATGACTGTTGCCGGGAAGCAGGAAGAAATGGTCCGTCGTTCGTCCCGGGAGGATATGCAGATAGAGATCGTCGCGCAGTTGCGCGCTCGCCACTACCGGGTCCTGGGCGTGTTCGGTTGCCAACTGCTGATATCGGTCGTAATTTTGCTGATCGACAACCGTATGCTCCTGCAGCCAGCCGATCTTTCCGTCCGCGGTACGCACCTTGTCGAAACGTCGGCCATGCTCCACAACTTCCAGCTTCTGGCCGTTTTTCACCAGTGCTACGCGATTGGAAACAGCGGCTACGCGGTCGCGCAGATACACTTCCCGCGCTGACACATAGACATATTCCTGCTGCCTGGGATGGAAGCGACTGCAGCCTGCAGACAGGAAGATGACCGAAGTCAAAACCGCCCAGGCCGCGGCGGAAGGCCAATGGCCTGCAGCAGGGCGCAATCTGTCGATTTGGTCGGCTGGGGATCGCAACTTCCTTATCAGAATATCAGTTTGAAAAAAAACTTTTCCGGAACCAATCCAGTTTTCAGTTTGCTGCGTTCCCAATGCAGGAGGTCACTATGCTCTTGCACCGCTTTCGTAACCCTTCCCCAAATCGCAACCCGGATCCGGTAACCGCATCATCTTTTGGCCTGCGATCTGTGCAACGTATGGACGCAGCCATTCAGGCGATGAATCGTCGTCGCTTTCTCACCGGTGTTGGCGTGGCCGGCGCGGTGGCCGGTGCCGCAGCCTTGACCGGTTGTGGCTCCAGCAGCATGACGGCCATGGCGCAATCGAATATGGCCAGTGCCGATACCGCTCAGCAGATCTTCACAGCAGCCCTGATTGCAGAGGATCTGGCCACAACGATGTATTACAACGCGCTGGTAGGCGGCGTCATTCAGGATCCGAATCTGGCCGGTACCGGTGGAACAGCAACCACAATCTCTGCCAGTGGAAATGCCGCCAATGTGGGCTATCTGCGCGGCGCGCTTTCCGAAGAGATTCAGCACGCTGATCTGTTGCGCACCCAGTTGAACATCAGCGCAGCCACCAGTGATCCGGTACAAACCTTCTACTTCCCTACCGGAACCTTTGACACACTGACCAACTTCTTCCCCGTGCTGGTGGCACTGGAGACCGCCTTCATTGCAGCCTATATGACGGCCGTGGAGGAGTTCAGCCTGATGATTGGTGGTGTGGCGCCCTACAGCTCCACCCAGACCTCGGCTGGCGGCTCAGCCTATACGGCTGCTGATCTGGCGGAATTTGCCAAAATCAGCGCAGCCATTCTGGGCGTGGAAGCCGAGCATCGCTCCCTGGCACGCGCCATCCCCAGCGGTACCTCGTTTGCGGGCACCTCGATTCTTCCTGCTGACAACGCCTGCTACGAATCCACCGACACTCTTACCTCGGTCTACAACGGCTCAGCTTCGGCAGCGGCTGCTTTGGGACCATTCCTCACGCAGGGCAGCGGAACCACGGCGTACAACCTGCAAACTGCACTGATGGGAGCGGCAACCATCCAGTTGGCGTGCACCGGCGGCGCGCCGAGCGCGTAGTCGGCGCTTGATGATCACAAGCCGGATCAAGAACGACTACTCCCTGGATCACGCTCGGCGTTTGCCGGACAATGGCTTGCATTGTCGGACAAACGCCGAGCGGTTTTTGTTGTCTTGCGCATCCGCGTCTCGGGCTTCCCGGTCTCGCCAAGATTAGTGCGTCAGCGCCAATCCAATGGCGTAGGATGGGTCCGTCGATGCTGTGGACAGTGTCGTATCCACATCCAGTGTCCCGGCGCTGGTTGCATCGTAACTGTAAACCCACAAATCCGGGTTGTTGCCGAAACCAGCCACGACGACATAGCTCTTGGTGCTATCTTCAGCAATGGCCAGGGGTGCCTTGGCCGTGGCAAAGGGAGAATCGGTCAGCGGCGTGAGTGCTCCGGCACTCAGCGAGAATCCGGAAAGCGTGTTAGCCGAGTAGTTGGCCACATACACATACTGCCCGGTTGGATCGGACAGGATGGCCGATGGCGCTTGTCCCACGCTGTAGGTGTTCTGTGCAGCGCTTAGATTGCTGATGGCGAACTTGCGCAGCAGGCTCGTTCCGGACTCCGCAATGAACAGGTAGGTGGAGCTGGGATCGACGGCAACCGCATTGGCTGAGGTGCTGTTGGGAGCCATGGGAATGTGGAATGGCGTCGGACCCCATGGGGATGCTGCCGCAGCAGTGAAACTGATCGCGTCGGTTCCTCCGCTTCCCAGTGCAACGAAGACATTGTTATTCGCAGGAGACATGGCAACCTCCACCGGAGATGCCGAATCCAGCACGGCGGAAACCGGAGTGCCGGTCTGCGGTAGCCCCGTCAGCGGAGAAATGGCCAATGCATCCAGCTCCGTGGAGTTTTTATTGGCCACAATCAACCAGGAGGAGGTAGCGTCCATAGCGAGAGAAACCGGCTGCGAAGGCCCTTGATAGATCACGGTGCCATTGTTCCCCTGGGTCAGCGTCCCGTTGGTGCCAACGGTGTACATCAGCACACCAATCGAAGTACCGACAAAGACAAAGGCGTTATTGGGCGAGACCACAATCGAGGTTGGCGTTGCAGGCAGGCTGATCGGCGATCCCGACAAAGCCGCTACCACGCCGCTGGTAATGGAATACTCCGAAAGCGTCCCGCCTGTTCCCGTATTGCTGACGTTCACAACATAGGCATAGGTTGTGGATCCAGTCGCTGTGGTGGTGTTGTTCACGGGCGTAAAAAACTCGCCGCAGCTGCTCAAGAGCAACGTCAGTCCGAACAGGGATACGGCCGTCGAGACGCGCAGCAGCTGTACGGACAATGGGATGCTACGGACGATAACGCTGGCAATGATTGGACGGCGGACGGGCATGGGCTCTCAGTCTGGTTCTCCCTGCAGCAACCGCAGGCAGAACGCTTCGGTGTCTGCTCCGATTATCGCCTTCCGCAGGGCTGGAAATCCAACCTGGATGGAAATCGATGATCTGCCAGACCGACGCAGCCACAGACGCAAACGCTCATACCGCCCTCTGCCTGCAACCAGAACACAACCCCGCAGCATGCGCGATACAATTCCCTTCATGACACGCCCCTCCCATCGTCTGATGCTCTCTACCGCCGCACTCTTCTCTCTACTGGTGGCCATGTGTCTCCCGGCTGGCGCCCAGACCCGAAGCCGCGAGATTGTATGTGCTGCTTGCGTTCACGCGGATATGGATTTCCTGGCCTCCGATGCTATGCACGGCCGCGGTTCCGGCACGCGCGACGAGCACATCGCCGCACTCTACGCCGCATCTCTGCTCCAGTCCTTTGGCCTGCAGCCGCTGCCCGGCGTGGCCCTGGAAGATGGCGGCTATGTGCAGCGCGGCACGCTGCCCGACCCGCTGCCACGCGGGGTCCTTGGCTATCTGAAGCACCTGGGAACCGATGCTGTTCCCCGCCCCGCCACGTGGAATGCGATGGGCCTGCTTCGCGGCACAAGCTGGAAGGACTCCGGTCCCAATCAGGTGATCTTACTCACTGCCCATCTGGATCATCTGGGCATGGGCACGCCCGTGCAGGGCGATGCCATTTATAACGGCGCCGATGACGACGCCTCCGGCACAACTGCTGTGCTGGAACTGGCGCGCGCTCTGTCCAAAGGTCCACGGCCCAAACGCTCCATTCTCTTTGTCCTGTTTGGATCAGAGGAGCTGGGGGGCTATGGCGACCGCTATTTCCTGGATCATCCTCCGGTTCCGCTCACCGACATTGTGACCAACCTGGAGTTCGAGATGATTGGCAGACCGGACTCGAAGCTCCCACAGCGTACTCTCTGGCTCACCGGTTACTCCCGCACCGATCTGGGTCCCATGCTGGCGCACCATGGAGCAGCCATCAGTGCGGATCCTCATCCCGAGCAGCATTTCTTTCGTCGATCGGATAACTACAACCTTGCGCTTCGCGGCATCGTTGCCCAGACCGTTTCCAGCTTTGGCCTGCATCCGGATTACCATCAGCCATCCGACGAGCTTTCGCGGATTGATTTTGACTTCCTGACGCACAGTATCAACTCGATGGTCGAACCCATCCGCTGGCTTTCCAATACGACCTGGAAGCCGAGTTGGGTACCCCATGGAAAGCCAAACGGGAAGCTTCTCGGCGGGCATTGAATCGTAGTTGACGGTTTGAGCTATTCCATGACCGCAGCTTGTGCAGAGACGGATGCTTTGCGGAAGCTGAGTCTCCGAAGCAGGATCAGCAGAAGACAGAAGACAAGCATGGGCACAGCCAGCAACGCTGTGCCCATCCGATAGCTGCCCGTCCAATCCCGCAGAACCCCCATCAGGTAGGGCCCCACAAATCCTCCCATCATCCCGATCATGTTGATCGTAGCCAGGCCAATGGCGGCATTCCGTCCATGCAGAAATGTGGTGGGCAGCATCAGCAGCGGCCCTTGCATGGAAGCAAACAGCACAAACGTCATGGCCAGCAACGGCACCGTAAAAGCAGGACGAATCAGCCAGGCAGCGCCCAGAAACGCCGCCGCCTGCAGGAATCCGGGCAGCATGGCATGGCCAAAGCGTTCTCCCGTACGATCGGAATGCCAGCCATTGCCGACCATTGCAATCACCCCCACCAGTCCCATTGCGGAGATGAAATTACCGATGCGATCCACGCTCCAGTGCGTCGCATTCTGGAAGATCACAGGTGCCGAAAAAGTGAAGGCATAGAGCACAGCCAGCATAACCGTATTGGCAAAGCCAAACAGCCATACCCGCAGATCACGCAGCGGAGAAGCGCCGGCACCAGGGATTGCCGCGGCCTGATCTGCCTCCCAGCCAAGCACCGCCTCAATTTCCTGCTTCTGCTCCCGCAGCAGCCAGGTCGCATCCGCAGGACGGTCCGGAAGCAGGCGCAGAAAAACCAGACTCAGCAGAATTGCCGGCAAGCCCTCCAGAAGAAACAGCCACTGCCATCCCGCCAGCCGCAGCGTTCCCTGCATGCCCAGCAGGCCGCCTGCAAGTGCGCCCATGATGGCGGTGCTCAAAGGCAGCGCCACATAGAAGCGGCTGATTGCCCGGGCACGCATCGATGCCGGGAACCACAGCGTCAGGTAATAGAGCACACCCGGAAAAAATCCCGCTTCTGCCGCACCCAGCAGCAGACGCACCAGATAAAACTCAAGCGGAGTCCGGACCAATGCCATGGCCATGGCCAGCACACCCCAGCTCAGCAGAATCCTTGCCATCCAGCGACGGGCGCCGATCCGATGCAACATAAGATTGGAGGGGATTTCGCAGGCAGAATAGCTTAAAAAGAATAGTCCCGCACCCAATCCGTACACGGTGGCGCTGAATCCCAGGTCACGATTCATCTGGAGCGCGGCAAAGCTGATATTGATTCTGTCGATATAGGCCACGCAGTAGCCCAACGCAAGCAGCGGAATCAGTCGCCATGCCACCTTGCGCATGGTCGCTGGATTTACCTCAGGCGCGGAATCCGGTACGGAACCGGAAGCAGACTCAGCCAAACCCACAACTCCAGAGGAAAAAGATCTACGAGCATCCAACCCGGTACTGTCGCCGCCGCAAACACCTACTCTGCCGGAAATATCCCGGCAAGCTGTGCGCAGAGTAACACACGCTCATCCAACCAGGATGGAGTCCATGCAAAACATGCCCTAGTTGGGGCGTCCACCCAGAGCCGTCCTGCGACGGAATCGGTCATCGATCGCCTGCCGACCGCGAAATCCCGACTCTACCGTATGCCAAAAGCCAATCTCCGGCTCTCCACGCTTCCAGCAGAGCAGCACAATCTCGCCATCCACGCGACATGGAAAGTCCAGCAGACCCGTCTCAAGGTCCTTCACCTGAACACCAATGGCATCGATCTCCGCCACGGTCTCCCGAGTGATTTTCAGATGCGACTCCAGTGCAGCTTTCTGCTGTATCACCTGCTCCAGATCCACGCGCATACCGCCCATCAGAAAGATGCGCCGCGAAAGCTCGGTGAGTTCGTCCTCGATGGTTTGCGCGGCCTGCTTGCCTTCCATCGCCCGCTTCAGCAGGGACTCCAGCAAGGGCAGGAGCGATTGCGCCTCATCCAGCGTGAATGTTTTCATGCCTCCAGTCTAAGGGCCGAAGGCGGCAACTTCAATCGCCAACTGCGGCAATGCCTACCTGGGTCAAGACAGGGCAACCGGCCTCGGCAATGATCGGGAATGCCCCGGAGAGATTCCCTTGCATTTCCAGGTGGGTCTCCGCATTCAGGCACAGCACCAGCAGATCAATTTCACGCTCGCGAATATGCTTCAGAATCTCCGTACGCGGCTGGCCAACACTCACAAAGGTGCGCAATTCCACGCGTTCATGGGCATGGGCTGGAAGTGCTGCCTCCGTCTCATCGTGGCGGGCGTAGAGTTCATGCGGTTCGTTCAGTGAATCTTCCACGGCCTTCGGATGGAGGATATGCAGCACATCCAGAGTGGCTCCGAAACTGGCAGCCACATCCACGGCGAGCTGCGCAGTATCCGCTGCTCCGGCCGCGTTGTTGGTCACAAACAGAACATGCTTCCAAGGCAAATCGTTGCCTTCGAGCAGGGGAGTTTTGGGCCCGACAGAAAGCGCCGGCAGACGCGTGTGACGCAAAATACCCTCGGCCGTGGATCCGATCACAAATCGCTCCACCGGACCGCCACCATGGGTGCCCATCACGATCAGCGAAGGCTGTCGCTCGGCTGCAATCTTCGGCACCATCAGCCGTGGGTCGCCTTCGACAAGGATGGCCTCTGTCTCGCCCTGTCCTGAGGCCAGTTCGTCTGCCGTATTGTGAATCTTCTCCTGCAAATGAACCCTCTGCTGGCTCAGCAAGTGACGAAATATCTCGGCTTCCATGGCCGCCTGGTCCAGATAGAACGCATGCATGGCCACAAGTTGAGCCTGCATGCGACGTGCCAGGGCACTGGCATATCGCCCGGCATTCTCACTGGCTCCGGAAAAATCCGTAGCAAAGATGACTGTCTCCAACTGTTCCGAACCGTCCCGATCAAAAATCCGCATGTACACTCCTCGTTCTATGGATACACGCTTCGCATCCATGCCAGCCGACACAGGCCGTCTGCCAGACTCTGCAGCAATCCATGCCCATTATCAATCACAAGATGGATGCATCATTTTGAATTTCGGCTGTCTGAACGGGATCTGAAGACTGAGAAAAAGTGGGAAGCCTGCTTCAGCCATCCGTCGCAGAATGGCCTGGAACGACTCCATGCTTGCGGGAGTCCGTGTTCGCGCAATCCCTGCAGACTAGATCCACTTTCCCGCGACATCGTGGGCAATGTGGAGTAGGGCTGGAATGAAATTTGGCAGTCAGGATCGTTCAAAATGGTCGGGGAGAGAGGATTCGAACCTCCGACCCCCTGGTCCCGAACCAGGTGCTCTACCAGGCTGAGCCACTCCCCGTACCCTTGGCGCTCAGCGTATCGACCATCCTGGTAAACCCGGTCGAATCCGTGTTCCGGCGCACTTTCTTGAGTGTAACAGAAAAATCTGCCGCGGCTAATGCACCGCCTCGTCGGCGTAAACCTCGCGGGCTAACGTCGCGGAAAGAGAAATCGCAACAGCGGCTGTACCCGCAAGGACCAGCTGGATTCATCGTGGGTACCGCCTGCAACTCGCTCAAAATGCAGGGTATTGCCGTCCTGCCAGCCTTCGCTGCGCAGCCGGCGAGCAAGCGACTCGGCATCGCGCAAGGTCATGCGTCCCTCGTGATCGCCGGCATCCAACCAGATACGCGGACGCTCGGCAATCTGGGATGCACGCTCATGCACATAGGAAAGAATGCTTCGCCGACTCCACCACACGCTGGGCGAGAGAATTGCCAGCATGCCAAAGAGATGGGCATATTGCAGCCCCAGATACAGCGTGACAAGCCCACCCAGGGATGAGCCGCCCATCCCGGTCTTTTCCCGCTCCCGGCTTACCCGATACTGTTCGCCAATCCATGGCATCAGTTCGCTCGTCAGCAGCATGCCATAGCGTGCTGCCTCGCCTCCACCCATGCGCCAGTCGGCAACCGGCGTATATTCCGCCAGTCTGCGTTCGCCCGTGTTGGCAATGCCCACTATGATGAGCGGCTCCACCAGTCCGGCACCAATGGCAGCATCTGCGCATTCCTGAATGCGCCATGTGCGTCCGGCAACAAAGGATGTTGCCGGATCGAAGAGATTCTGCCCGTCATGCAGATACAACACCGGATACAAACGCTCCGGATGGTCCTCGTAGCCAGGAGGAAGATAGACGACAATGTCTCGGGCATCCGGCAGATAGCTGCTGCGGAAATCACGATGCAGATGAAGCCTCGGATGCCCCGTTGACGTCAGCTCCCACTGGGCAGACGCATGCCGTGTGGCATGGCCGACATGGTGACGCGGCATACCGATGGTGCCCGACCTGGTGGACGGTGAGGTCACAGAAAATGGATTCCTCCGCGGGTGCGTGTTCCAAATTTCAGCTCTGGTGCGTGGAAATTGCTACCTCAGCATAGCCTTGGCTGATACAGTATCCAAAAATGGAGACACCCTTCATGATACGCGAGTACCACAAATGGTTTTCCTCCCGGCTGGGTCGCGAGATGGAGCTGCTTGTCTTTGGCCACAGCGGATTGCCTGTGCTCGTCTTCCCCACCTCCGGCGGACGTTTTTATGAATTCGAGGATCGCGGCCTCGTCAGCTCGCTCGCGGGCAAGATCGACGCGGGCCATTTGCAACTTTACTGCGTCGATGCCATCGATATGGAGAGCTGGTACAACCGAACCGTTCCACCCCGCTGGCGCATCGCGCGCCATGTGCAGTACGAGAGTTACGTCATGGAAGAAGTCGTGCCGCTGATGCTGCTGAAAAATCCCAATCCGAAGCGCATCACGCTCGGCTGCAGCTTCGGCGGATACCACGCAATAAACTTCGCGCTGCGCCATCCGGACCGCTTCACCGGCGCGCTGTCCATGTCCGGCGCATTCGACATGACCAGCTTCCTGCACGGCTATCACGACCAGGATGTCTACTTCCACACGCCCACGCAATACCTGCCAAACCTGAACGACCCATGGCACTTCGATCTCTTCCGGCGCAATCAGTATGTTCTGGCCACGGGCTGGGATGATCAGTGCCTCGGCGCAAACCAGCAACTCGCCGGCATCCTCGCCAGCAAAGGCATTCCCCATCAGCTTTATATCTGGGACTCGTGGAACTCCCACGACTGGCCCACGTGGGAGCGCATGCTGCACACCTATCTTTGACGACATCCACCCTCTTCTGCGCGCGGAGGGCTTCAGAAAATAATAATTAAGTATTCGCTTGACTATTTGGTCGATCGAGAGGATAGTAAAGTTCATGCTTAACTGAAGCATATGGAGAATCACCGTGAACCAACAGATTGAAGAAACTGGAATCGCCCACGCGAGCTTCACGCTGGAGCGCGAGTTCGACACGCCGGTCGAGCACGTCTTTGCCGCGTTTTCCTTGCCCGGACGCAAGCGGCAGTGGTTTATCAACGACCTTCGCAACGGCATGGATGTGGTCGAGTACAGCCTTGATTTCGCCGTCGGAGGACGTGAGCGGATGCGCATGCGCACCGACCCTGCCAGCCCGATGCGCGGCGCGGACCTGACCAATGAAACCGTCTATATGGACATCGTGGACAACGAACGCATCGTCATGGCCTACACAATGGCCGTCGGCGACTATCGCATCTCGGCTTCAATGGCGAGCCTCGCTTTTCTGAAGACGGCCGGTGGCGGAACGCGGCTCGTCTTCCACGAGCAGAGCGCGTTTTTCGCAAACTCAGACGGCCCGGAGCATCGACGCGAAGGCTGGACAAAGATTCTTGACGCAATGGCGCGTGAAGTGAACGCGACGGCCAGCCGCGCATGAGCAGACACCGCAAGGACACTGCGATCGAGAGCGTTTTCCAGGCGCTTGCCGACCGCACCCGCCGTCAGATGGTGGAGCGCGTGAGCCAGTCACCGGCAACGGTTTCTGAGCTTGCGCGCCCGTTCTCGATCACGCTGGCCGCTGCCGTGCAACACGTTCAGGTGCTGGAACGCAGCGGCCTGGTGCGCACGGAAAAGCAGGGCCGCGTACGGCTGGTGATGGTCGACCCAGCCGGCCTGTCCGCACTGCGCCAGTGGCTGGACGAAAGGCGTAATCTGTGGGAGACGCGGCTCGATGGTCTGAGCACAATCCTGCGGGAAAAACCGAAGCGTTGAAGGAGAACCATGGCGGCAAGTGCGTGGGTGGGAATGGTGCGAGCGGTGAACGTGGGCGGCACAGGCAAACTACCGATGACCGAGCTTGCCGCTTCCTGTCGCGCCGTTGGTCTGACCGAGGTGAAAACGTATCTCGCCAGCGGCAACGTTGTTTTCCGCGGCTCGGCGACAGAGGGAAGAATCACCCGCGCTCTGGAAGCGAAGCTCACGGAAATGATTGGAAAACCAGTTGTCGTGCTGCTACGCACCGCCTCGGCGCTCGACGACGCCCTGGCCAGCAATCCTTTTGCTGATCGTGAGCCATCACGAACGCTGATTTACTTTTTGCCTCACGCAGCCGAAGCCAACGCTGCGCACACTTCGAAAGGCCAAACGAACGAAGATATCTTCGCCAGCGGCCGTGAGATTTTTGTCTATTATCCGGATGGCGTCGGCGAATCACGCCTGCGCATTCCCGCCGCAGAGCGTGGAACCGCGCGCAACCTGAACACTGTACGCAAACTGGCGGAGATGACCCGCGCGCTCGACGCGAGCCGCGCATAATGCGTAGAATGAGTCATCTCTCGCGGTTAACATTCTAGGGAAGCAATTGGGAGGCAGCGATGCTGAAGGGATTTCGTGATTTCATTCTGCGCGGCAACGTGATGGATCTTGCCGTGGCTGTCATTCTTGGCGCGGCCTTCAACGGCATTGTCACCTCGCTCGTCAACGACATGCTCACGCCGTTGATTGCAGCCGTCGGCGGCAAGCCGGACTTTGGCGCGCTCATCCTCAATCTGCACGGCGGCCACATTCGCTACGGCAACTTCCTCAACGCGGTTGCGAATTTTCTCATCGTCGCGGCTGTCATCTACTTCGGCGTGGTCCTCCCGATGAACCGCCTGATGGCGAGGCTCAAACCCGCAGCCGCCACCGCCGCTCCCACAACAAAGAAGTGCGCCGAGTGCCTCAGTGACATTCCGCTGGAGGCGCGACGCTGCTCCCACTGCACGCAGCCCGTAGCGTAACCGCGCAGACAGAACAAATGTCTCTCCCTCTGCGTAATGCGGAGTCAGCAGCGGGCAGCCGACGTCAATCCATATCCCGCCAGTTCGTGCCGATCGCCACGTCCGCCTCCAGCGGCACGCGCAGCGTCGCCACCGACTCCATCGACTCTTTCACCAGCGCAGCGACCTCGGCTATTTCGCTCTCCGGCACATCGAGCAGCAGTTCATCATGCACCTGAAGCACGAGCCTCGCTGCCAGTCCACGCGCTGCCAGAGCACGATCCAGCGCGATCATCGCCAGCTTGATCAGGTCGGCAGCGGTTCCCTGCAGCGGAGTGTTGATCGCGGTACGCTCCGCAAAACCCCGCTGGGCAGGATTGCGGCTTGTCATATCCGGAATCGGTCGCATGCGACCAAACAGAGTACGCACAACCCCCTCGCTGCGCACCTGCTCCAGGGTTCGATCAATGAAGGCGCGCACGCCGCGATACCGTTCAAAATAGGTGTCGATATATTGTCGGGCCTCCTGCTGGGAAACACCGAGCTGCGCTGCCAACCCGAAAGGAGAAATTCCATACACAATGCCGAAGTTGACGGCCTTGGCACGATTGCGCATGGTCTTGTCCATCTGGTCGATGGGAATGCCGAAGACCTCGCTTGCCGTGAGGGCATGGATATCCCGCCCGGAATGGTAGGCGTCGAGCAGCAGTGGATCCTCGCTGAAGTGCGCCATCAGCCGCAGCTCGATCTGCGAATAATCGGCCGAGAGCAATTGATTCCCGGGTGAGGCAATGAAGGCTGCGCGGATCTCGCGGCCCAGTTCCGTACGAATCGGAATATTCTGCAGATTCGGATTCACCGAGGACAGGCGTCCGGTTGCGGTGGCCGCAGCCTGAAAGGTGGTATGCACACGATGGTTGCCATCGACCAACGCAGGCAGCGTATCGATGTAGGTGGACTTGAGCTTGGACAGATGCCGGTATTCGAGCACCAGACGAGCAATTTCATGCTCTTCGCCCAGAGCTTCCAGCACGTCCTGTGCGGTGGAGACACTCTTCGACTTACCCCTTGCCGATGGGTTTGGCAGTCCCATCTGCACAAACAATACATCTCCAAGCTGCTTGGGTGAATTCAGGTTGAACCGAGTGCCCGCGATGGAGAAGATTCTCTCTGCCGCAGTATGCATCTCCGTGGCAAATCGCGTTGACAGGCGATCCAGCGCCGCCAGATCCACGCGAATTCCGGTCTGCTCCATCGCAAACAGGACAGGCGTCAAGGGCAAATCAATCTGGCGATAGACCGGCAAAAGCTGCAACGCCTCGGCCTCCGCCAAGAGCTTCGGATGCAGCATGGCAACAGCGCGCGCCGCCGTTGCCGGCGTGGCAACCGAGGGTGCGCCGTTCCGCGCCGCCACATCTGCCAGCGTCTGCGTGGCATGCGTGGGATTCAGAAGCCAGGAGAGCAACATCGTGTCTTCCACCTGACCCTGAATCTTCATCTGCTCCTGCGCCATTCGATGAAGCAGCGCTTTCCAGTCATGGACTCGCTTGGGCACGGCGGAGTCGGCCAGCAATGCCCGCAGTGGATCGGTCAGCGGCATTGTCAGCGCAGGACCCTCCGCGGTTGCCACACCGATGCGGAGCGGTTTCTGAGAAGCCTCTGCACTCTCCGCCAGATCCAGAAGCGATGCCGGTTGCTCCTCCTGAGAAGTGGTGGGAAGCTTGCTCTCCAGGGCAAGAGCGAAGCCCTGTTGGGCTTGCATGGCGAAGGCTTCCATTTCGGTTGCACCCGGCTCCTCCACGACGAGCATGCTTGCCTGCTCCGTTGTGGACGACGCAGCAAGCCCGCGCAGCATGGAGGTAAACTCAAGTTCCGTATACAGCGAGCGCAGCGCCTCCTCGTCTGGTTCGCCCAGCCGCATGGTCTCCAGATCCAATGCAATCGGAACGGAAGTGTGAATGGTGACCAGCTCCCGCGAAAGCAACACAGTCTCGCGATTGGCCAGCAGCGATTCCCGCCACGTCTTGCGAGAGACTTCTTCGGCACGCTCCAGAAGCGTATCCAGCGACCCAAACTGCCGAATCAGCTCCACCGATCCTTTGTCACCAATCCCGGGAGCGCCGGGAACATTGTCGATAGCATCTCCGCGAAGCGCCATCACGTCCACCACGCGCTGCGGCGGCACACCCAGCACCTGTTCCACCCCGGCAGGATCCAGCACAAGATTCTCCTTCTGCGGATTCAGAATGGAGATTTGTTCGGTGACCAGCTGCATCATATCCTTGTCCGGCGAGACGATTTGCACCGGATGCCCCTGCGCCGCAGCCTGACAGGCAATAGTCCCGATGACATCATCGGCCTCGTAGCCTTCCACGGCAAGCACGGGGATGCGCATGGCTTCAATGGCACGCCGAATCAAAGGAATCTGGCTTGCAAGATCCTCCGGCATGGCCGCCCGATTTGCCTTGTATCCGGCATAATCGACCGCCACAAACGTCTTTTCTGCTGCACTCCATTTTTTCAGTGTTGTGATCTGCCGCGCCGTTGCATCGCGAAACACTTCCCCGGAGAGATCAAAAACCGCAGCCAGATACACCGGCGCAAAATCCCGGCGTAGCCGCTCCAGCATATTCACAAACACATAGACAGCTGCCGTAGGCTGGCCGCTGCGCGTCGTCATGGGGCGCGACCGCTGCATGGCGTGGTATGCACGAAAGATGAAGGACATCGTGTCGAGCAGAAAAACCGGGTCTGTAGCTTGGTCTGGCATCGATAGCGAGTGTAGCAGCGTACAGGCGCGAAGGCGAACAAGCTGGCAATCAGGTCAACAACATACAGTCGCCATAGCTGAAGAAGCGATATCGCCGCTCCACAGCATGACGATAGGCGGCCAGCACACGCTCTCGCCCTGCGAAGGCACTTACCAGCATCAGCAGGCTGGACTGCGGCAGGTGAAAGTTTGTCAGCATGCCATCGACCAGACGAAAGCTGTGCCCCGGAGACAGGAAAATGGACGTGCTTCCCGTGTGCGCCGTTGGAAGTTCCGGCTGCGCCTGCATGGCGCAGTGCTCCAGCGTGCGCACGACCGTTGTTCCCACAGCCAGAATCCTGCGGCCCTCGCGGCGCGCAGACCGCAGCGCCGCAGCAGTCTCTTCCGGCAAGGTGTAGGGCTCACGATGCAGCCGAATCTCCTGCACCCGCTCCACGCGCAATGGTGCAAAGGTACCCAGCCCGACATGCAAGGTTAGAAAGGTGTGAGTGATTTCCCGCTCGGCAAGCGCAGCCAGAATCTCCGGAGTGAAGTGCAGTCCCGCCGTCGGTGCCGCCACGGAGCCATGTTCCCGCGCATAGACGGTCTGATAGCGCTCCCGATCATCCGGGGCATCGCTGCGATGGATGTAGGGCGGAAGCGGCATATGGCCGATCCGATCCAGCGCCGCAAAGAAATCTCCTGACACGTCTGCGAATCGCAGACGGCGTTCCCCAAACTCTCCTGCACCAACCACCTCCGCCTCCAGCACAGGCGGCCTGGACTCTTCAAATCCTTCTGCTGCAGAGGCGTCCCGGAAGACCAGATGATCGCCCACGCGCACCTTGCGTCCGGGCCGCACCAGCGCCGTCCACTCCCCATTCGAGTGGAACTCCGCCAGCAGCACCTCGATTGTTCCTGTGGCCTGCTGCCGATCTCGCAGATTCGTACGCTGCGCAAACAGCCGCGCTGGAATAACCCGGCTATTGTTCAACACAAGCAGGTCGCCAGGCTGCAACAATTCCGGCAGCTCTGCAAATTGCCGATCCGCAAGACAACTACTGCTGCGGTCCAGATGCAGCATGCGACTGGACCCGCGCACAGATGGCGGTGTCTGTGCAATCAG
This sequence comes from Acidobacteriota bacterium, assembly GCA_021809235.1. Taxonomy (GTDB): domain Bacteria; phylum Acidobacteriota; class Terriglobia; order Terriglobales; family Acidobacteriaceae; genus Acidicapsa. The sequence continues at coordinate 12,904 of JAKBAG010000005.1, read as the reverse complement.
CTCCTCCGGCAACTCAAAATCAAAATCCGAAATCAGTAGTTCTCGGCTCAATCCCTCAGCACTCATTCTCTGGTTCCCTAGGCATGGCTCCGGCAGACTGACTGCCGCTTCCGCACTATCCCTTGCAATTTTCTTCCCCGTAGAACTGCTCTGCCCGTATACGGGCCGATTCGATGGCTGCGTCCAGTTGCGCACGCCATCCCTCAACATCCGCGTCCTTCCCATCCGCTGGAATATGAACCCATGGGCCCCAACTGACCACGATCCGAGTGAATGGCTTTGGAATTTGAAAGCGATCCCAGGATGCCAGTGTCCAGCAGTGCTCCGGAAACAGATGAAAGCATCCGATGGGAGCACCCGTTTGCTGTGCCAGTCGAATGGGTCCGCTCTTGGATCGATAGATGGGGCCGCGCGGTCCGTCTGCGGTAAAGATTGCCGGACTCTGCGCTAAAACCGCCTGCTGCAATCCGCGAAGCGCCACAGCTCCACCGCGCGAACTGGATCCACGCACCGCCCGGTAGCCGAACAGCTTCAGCACGCGCGTTATCAGCTCTCCGTCAAAACTCTGGCTGATGACGATGGTGGCATGGGTCGAACGGTAGTAGTATGCGCAGGCCAATACGCATTGGTGCCAGAAGCAGTAGATTTCTCCGCCCGGCGTAAATCCGTGGAAGGCCGGAGTCACTCCCGGCTCTGCCGTCACTTCATACCGCCAGGTTCGCCCCAGAATCTGCAGCAGCAGCCAGACAAACGGAGGCACCACAGCCAGCATCAGTCGCTGAAGCGGGCTGTAGCGTGCAGGAGCAGTTGCATGGCGTTGCCGAGGCACAAGATGGATTGTACCGGTGACGGCCCTAGCTGTACCGCAACCAGCGCATCATCTCCGGCAGGGTTGCCCGCTTGCCATACATCAGGATGCCGATGCGATACAGGCGGGTAGAAAACCATAGCACTCCCCAGATGGCTACAAGCATCAGAGCAATCGAGGCTCCAATCTGCCATAACGGGGGCATCTGAGAGCCCATGCGCAGAAACATGACGATCGGCGTGCATGGCGGAAACAGCGAGGCCAAAACCACCCAGAAGGAATTCGGATTCGAGGAAATCAGGAGAATCATGCTGAAGCTGATCCACACCGGCAATGCTGCCAGGGGAGAATACTGCTGCAACTCCTGTTCTGTCTCCAGCGTTGCTCCCAGGCCCGCAAACAAGGCCGAGTTCAACGTATATCCAAGCAGAAAATACACGGCGAAGAGAAAAATCTGAAAGACAGAAATGTGAATCTGCAGATTTCCGTTCAAGTACTGCGCACCCAGAGCCGAAGCAGCAAAAGCCCCTCCAGCGCCCACCCAGATCAGAATCTGCGACAGGCCGACAGCGCCAATGCCAACCAGCTTGCCCGTGAGCATCTCATGCGGCCGCACAGTAGCAAGCATCACCTCGAAGATACGGGATGTCTTTTCCTGAATCACCGACCGACCCACGTTCAGGCCATAGATCATCGTCGTCATGGTCAGCAGCAGAGCCATGATGTAGGCGGAGTAGAAGCTGGAGATGGCATTGCTGGTAACCTCCTGTCCATTCTTCACCTGTCTCGTATTCACCTTGACCGTCTTCAGCAGTGCATCGGCTGCACTTGCCGCCACACCACTCTCCATCAGTCGTCGCCGCAACAGCGCCTGATTCAGCGCCGATTGCAGCCTCTCTGCGGTTACAAAATCCCCTGCGGTCTGTGCGTCATAGGTGGCCACAACCGGCCCTTTGGCTGGAACATCCACCCACAGAAAGCCATCGATCGTTTTGTCATTGACCTCAGCGACGAGCTTGGCACGATCCGAATCCATCAGCATGCCTGGCATCTCGGCATCGAAGAGATCCACTTTCGCCTTGGCCTCCGTATCGGCAAGAATTTCCGTACGGATTTCGGCACCAAGGGCTGGATTGCTGCACGCGACGGCAATATGCTTGCCCACCCCCGAGTTCTTCCCGGAAAGGAAGGAAAGATAGAAAACTCCGATAAAAACCGTCGGCAGCAGGATGGTTGTAATCAGAAACGTCCTGCCCCGCACCTGCTCCAGATATTCGCGTTTGGCAATCAGCAGAATATTACGCATCGATGTTGCCTCCCACCGTCTGAATAAAGATCTCTTCGAGCGACGGCTCCATGAGCTCAAAGCGATAGATGGTTGCCCCGGATGCGGCTTCCGCCAGAAGTTTTTGCGCATCCCCGCCATCTTTCAGGCGAATCTCTGCATGCCCGGAGTAGTTCTTCGCCTCGGCAATCTCTTCGCTGCGCAGAAAGCTATCATCCCCGGAGAATTCAATGTGTACGCGATCCCGCTTGTAGCGACTCTTGATCTCGCGGACCCGGCCCGAAAGCACGAGATTTCCCTGGTGTATCAGCGCGATGGAGTCGCAAAGCTTCTCCACCTGATCCATGCGATGGGTGGAAAAGAGAATGGTCCGTCCCTGGGCCTTCAGTTCCAGCAGGGTATCCTGCAGCAGCGTGGCATTCACCGGGTCCAGTCCGCTGAATGGCTCGTCCATAATGATCAGTTCCGGGTTGTGCATCAGTGCAGAAATAAACTGAATTTTCTGCTGCATTCCCTTTGACAGCTCTTCTGTCTTCTTCAGAATCGAATGGGCAATATCAAGCTTTTTCGCCCACTCCACAGCGCGCTTCTGAGCTTCGTCAGCCGATAATCCGCGCAGCGTGCCCATGAATACAAGCTGGTCCAGAACCTTCATTTTCTTGTAGAGCCCGCGCTCCTCCGGCAGATAGCCCACGCGCTTCAGGCTGGATCGCTCGAATGGCTTATCGAATAAGGTAATAGCGCCGGAATCCGGGGCTGTAATTCCAATCATCATGCGTATGGAACTGGTCTTGCCAGAGCCGTTTGGTCCAAGCAATCCAAACATCTGCCCCGGCTCAATCCGAAAGCTCAGTGCCTGAACAGCAATTTTGTCCTGATACGCCTTGGTGACAGCAGCAAGCTCAACGACCGGCATTCAGTTACTCCGAATTTAGTTTTTCGCGATTGCAACAAAGATAGCACAGCATAATTCGGATTGCAGTTCCCCGAGCCTTGAATTCTTCTGGCCAGAGTCTGGATCACTGCAATGCATTGCCGCAACCGAAGACAGTATCATGGCTGCAATGGCTAACAAAGAACGCAGGCTGGCGAGAGCCGCAATCGAAATTGCATGCATCATCTTTCTGTTCTATGCCAATTTGCTGATGGGAGACTTCACGCATACCGGTGAACAGCATCCGCACGGGGTCTTCTGGGCATTGCATGACGTGATAACACCGGAAAACTTCCTCATCGCCCTCATTGCCGGCATCCTTGGTTACGGCGTGTTTGAGTTGCTACGCAAACGCCTCCAGTAGCGCCCTGCGCACACCGGGTTGTAGCATCCGAAGTGTGAGCTCCCTGGATACTCCTGTGACCTATATCCGCGGCGTTGGACCGCGCATCGCTGCGCTGCTGGAAGCCAGAGGGATCCGTATTGCCGAAGACCTGCTCTACCATCTGCCTTTCCGCTACGAAGATCGTCAACACCCGCGCGAGCTCACACAGCTCAAGACCGGTGAAATGGCATCTGTCATCGGAGAAATTCGCAGTGCAGGACTGGTACGCACCCCGCGGCAGTCGCTTTTTGAGATTGTTCTAGCTCAGGGCACACTCACCATGAAGTGCGTCTGGTTCAACGGCGCCTACCTGCAGGGGCGCCTTCGTGCCGGCCAGCAAATTGCTCTCTTCGGACGCATCGAAGCCTCTCGCAGCAGTCGTAACCTCAAGATGATCCAGCCTCAGTTTGAGCTGCTCCCGGAAGACGGCAGCGATGCCATCACCCGGCTGCTCGAGGTCGGTCGCATCACACCGGTTTATGAATCGCTCGGCGGTCCGCAACTGGCCTCTCGCTGGCAGCGCAGGGTGATTTTCCAACTTCTGGATTCGATCCGCAGCCAGGTTCCCGAATGTCTGCCTCAGGCAATTCTGCAGCGCAACGGACTGCCCGCTCGCGAACGGGCACTTGCCGAAACCCACTTTCCGCCGGACGGGATTGCCGTTGCCGATCTGGAAGCTGCCTCGACTCCCGCGCAGAAGCGGCTTATTTTCGAAGAGCTGTTCTTTCTCGAACTCGGTCTTGAGCTCAAGCGACGGCGAACACGCGAGCAACAGGGGATTGCCTTCCAGACTACGGATGCCACGCGCCAGGCCATTCGAGAAATTCTTCCCTTTCACCCCACCGCAGCGCAGAAGCGCGCTCTTGGCGAAATTGTCGCCGATATGCGTGAGCCCCATCCGATGCGCCGGCTGCTGCAGGGCGACGTCGGCTCAGGCAAGACGATCGTGGCGCTGCAGGCCATTGTGGTAGCGATGGAAAACGGTTGCCAGGCAGCCCTGATGGCTCCCACGGAAATTCTTGCCACACAACATTATCTGGCTGCGCGAAAGCTTCTGGCGCGCTCCTCGCGCAACTATCGCATCGCCCTGCTCACCGGCTCTCTCGATGCCGATGCCAAGCGCGCCCTCCGCGGTCAGTTGCAGCGGGGAGAGATTCATCTCGTCATCGGCACCCATGCTCTCATTGAAGAGAATGTCTCCTTCCACCGGCTTGGACTGGTGGTAGTTGACGAACAGCATCGCTTCGGCGTAATGCAACGTTTCCGTCTGATGAAGAAGCCCACGGATGCAGAGCCGGATGTGCTTGTGATGACGGCAACGCCGATCCCTCGCACCCTCGCGCTCACACTTTATGGAGACCTTGACACCAGCGTTCTGGATGCGCTGCCGCCTGGCCGTACGCCAATTGTGACGCGTCGCGTCGCAGGGGAGCGCGCAGCCGAGGTCTGGGATTTTGTTCGCACTCAGGTAGCCGCCGGACATCAGGCCTACATCGTCTATCCCATCATCGAGGGCAATCGCGACGATCAGCAGGAGCTGGATTTTGCCCATGATCCGGAAGAAAATCCGGCAACGGCGTCCACACCCGGCCCTGGCTTACGCTCTGCCAAAGGTCCGGTCACCCGTCCCAGCCTCAAGGCGCAGCATAGCCAACCCACCCCGGCAAAACCCAGGAGCAGACGAAAGTCCGCACCGCTTTTTGTGACGCAAACAGCGCCGCGCCCGGAGTTACGCTCCGCCACCGAGATGTATGACCAGCTGCGGAACGGCGCACTGCAGGGGCTTCGTGTCGGCCTGTTGCATGGCCGGCTCAATGCCGATGAAAAGGACGTCGTCATGCGTCGCTACCAGCGCGGCGAGATCGACGTTCTGGTCTCCACCACGGTGATTGAGGTGGGGGTGGATGTCCCGAATGCCAGTGTCATGGTGGTGGACCATGCCGAGCGATTTGGCCTGGCACAACTCCACCAGTTGCGCGGCCGCGTCGGTCGGGGCAGCGCCCGCAGCTACTGCATTCTGATGACAGGGAATCGTGTCTCGCCTGAGGCCGAACAGCGGCTGGAGGCTATGGTTGCTACGCAAAACGGCTTTGAACTGGCAGAGCTGGATCTGCGTATGCGGGGACCGGGAGAGTTTTTCGGTACACGGCAGGCCGGGATGCCTGGATTCCGGGTCGTCAATCTGTTGCGCGATCGCGAACTCCTCGAACTCGCCAGGCAGGAAGCTGCCCGCTTTGTGCGCTCGCCAGACCCGGAGATCCCCGAGGCAGAGCGCCGATGCGTCTGGGAGCATCTGAAACAAAGCTGGCAACGCCGGTACGGGCTGATGGAAGCCGGGTGAAGCTAATTTCATAGAAGTCGGGCTTGCCGGGAGCAAGGTCACTCGCCGCCCTGGCTGTGGCACGGTAAACCCAATCAGAAATTGCACTTGCAGGAATTCTCCGCATCCAGGCCAGGACACGCATTTTGTCCTGGCTGAAAAAGCCATCGGCAACCTCCAAATTCTCTTGCTTTTCCCCGCCGTCGCACGCAACTATTCTGGAGAAGTCTGGTCCATTCGATCAGTGACGCACAGAAAGCGTCGGAGATTCAGGAGAAACGCTGGTTTCTCCACTCGAAACCGAAAGGCGGCTTCGGGATTCTCAGGGAGGCACCCCATGAAAGCGATTCGCATGCTGGGCATTACCCTGGCGCTGGCCATGGCAACCATGATTCCCGCGAAGGCGAATGTTTTTGTCGGCATCGGCTTCGGTCCGGTGCTGGCTCCAGTTCCCTACGCCTTCGCACCTCCTGTCTGCGACTATGGCTTTTACCAGTTCTACCCCTATAGCTGCGCACCCTACGGCTACTATGATTCCGACTGGTTCTACAACGGTGCGTTCATCGGCGTTGGTCCCTGGTTTGGCTGGGGCTATCCCGGATGGGGCTACGGCGGTTGGGGTTATGGCGGCTGGGGCGATCGGGACTGGGGTGAGCGTGGCTGGGGCGACCGTGGCCGATATGGCTATGGTCCGAACGGTTACCGGGGACGCTACGGTTACGGTGGCCGCCCTGGAATCGGCTACGGAAACCGTGGAGCATACGGTAACCACGGCAACACCATTGCCCAGGGTGGCGCCCCGCGTGTATCCCCTGGCGCAGGCATCGGCGGAGCGCGGCCCGGCTACGGCGGAAATGGATACCGCTCCACGGGAAGCGCCGGTGGATACCGGCCCACCTACGGTGGCGGCCTCAGCGGTCGCAGTGCCTCCAACATGCACATGATGCCCAGCTCCGGCTTCGGCGGCTCACGCAGCTTTGGTGGACGTCCCGTCTATAACAGTGGATTCGGTGGCAGCCGCTTTGGTGGAGTGTCACACTTCGGCGGCGGATACGGTGGCAGCCGCATGGGTGGCACCTTCGGTGGAAACCACTTCGGAGGCAGTCACTTTGGCGGCGGATTCGGTGGCGGTCACTTCGGTGGTGGTCACTTCGGTGGCGGCTTTGGAGGGGGTGGACACTTCGGCGGAGGGGGTGGACACTTCGGCGGCGGCGGACATCGCTAACCGCATCCCTCCCGGCGCGCCTCCCGCATGTGCGGGGTAATCCCTGGAGCAAAATCAGAGCGGCTATACCCTGCGGACACGATACCAGCCTGCATTTTTCCTCAAGAAAAATGCATCCTCGCAACTCCTCTTGCGGGTACACATACTCTGATTTTGCTTTAACTCAACGCACAGATCGGGAGCAGCTCAAGTCCAACCATTGAGCTGCTCCCGATCTGTTTTGCCGTTCACTTCCCTGCCAGTTCCAGCAGCCGTTCGGCCATGTTGGATGCTGCCTGAGGATGAGCCAGATTCCGCGCTGCCTCGCCCATGGCCGCCAGCCGCTCCGGACTGGCCAGCAACTGCTGCACGGTTTGGGCAAGAATCTCCGGTTGCTGCTGCAGCATCGCTTCCGTCAGCATCGCGGCTGCCCCAGCCTGCTCCATCACTTCCGCATTCCGCTGCTGATGATGATCCGCAGCGGCAGCAAACGGGATCAGCAGTGCTGGTCGTCCCGCCGCAGCCAATTCTGCCACTGTGGAGGCGCCGCTGCGCGCCAGCACCAGGTGAGCACGCTCAAAGCATGCTGCCATATTGTCCAGAAAGGGCTCCACGCGCCAGCGATCTGCCGGGGCACCGCTGGCCGCATACGCTGCGCGTGTTGCCTCCGCATGCCGCGCACCGGCCTGGTGAAGAATCGTTAATGTCGGGAAGATCCGCAAAAGCTTCGGGGACAACGGAGGCAACAGCGTGTTCAGGATGCGCGCACCCTGCGATCCGCCGAAAATGAGCAGATGCAACGGCTGCTGCACGTCAATCGGCGGCATGGAGAAGAACTCGGGGCGAACCGGAATCCCCGTCACCTGAGCATTCCGGAACCAGCGCATTGCGGGAGGAAAGTTCACCGCAGCAGCAGAGACAAATCGCCCCACCAGCCGATTCGTCATGCCTGGAACAGCATTGGGCTCAAAGGCCAAAGTCGGAATTCTGAGCAGGATTGCCGCCGCCATCCCCGGCCCGGAGGCATAGCCGCCCACTCCAAGCACCGCCTGTGCGCCAAAGCGCCGGAGGATCCGCATGCAATCCATCAACGCCACCGGCAGTTGGCTTGCAGTCCGCAATCGCGTTGTCATGGAAACCTGATTCAGCGGACCAGCCGTAATCAGTTCCAGCCGATATCCTGCCTCCGGGACAAGCCGGGACTCCAGTCCTCGATTCGTTCCCAGAAAGAGAATCTCTGCCCGATCCGCCAGCTCCCGGGCAACCGCCAGTGCCGGGATAATGTGACCACCGGTTCCTCCGCCCACGATTACGATGCGTACCCGACCCATCAGTCAATCTCACGCGTCAGGTTGAGCAGAATCCCCATGCTCGCAAGCATGATGCAAAGCGAGGTGCCACCGGAGGAGATAAAGGGCAGCGGAATCCCTTTGGTCGGCAGCAGGGCAATCACGACGCTGATATTAAAGAATGCCTGAATCAGAATCGTGATCGTAATGCCAAAGGCAAGCAGCCGAGCAAAGGGATCTTGCAGCAGAAACACAGCGCGAAGTCCGCGCCAGCCCAGGATCACAAACAGACACACCAGGAATGCTGCACCCAGGAACCCCAATTCTTCGGCAATATTGGCAAAAATAAAATCGGTGTGCGGCTCCGGAAGATAGAAAAGCTTCTGCACTCCCTCCATATATCCACGCCCGGTCCACCCACCAGTGCCCACGGCAATCAGGCTCTGGTTGATGTGAAATCCGGCACCTTGTGGATCCGCCTCCGGATTCAGAAATACCATCATGCGTGCCCTTCGCCAGGGAACGAGAAGCAGCAACCCTGCAATCACCGGTGCAACAAACGCAAGGGCACCAAGCAGGTATTTCCATTCCATTCCCGCCAGCACCAGAACCAGGCAGGTGGTAGCAAACAGGACCAGCGCCGTTCCAAGATCCGGCTCCTTGACAACCAATCCGGTAAGTATCAGCGCCGGAATCAGTGCAGGCAGAATCGTATTGCGAAAGTCTCGCATCGCATGCAGGCGCGTATGCAGAAACCATGCCAGATAAAGCGCCAGGGTTGGCTTGGTAATCTCCGACGGCTGAAAGGTAAAGAATCCTCCAAAACGAATCCAGCGATGCGTGGCATGCGAGCCTGGCATGGCAAACACCACCAGCAGCAGCACTACCGAAAGCCCGAAGAGTGTGCGGATAAACAAAGGTGAGTTATAGCGTCGATAGTCAATGCGCATCGTGACAAACATCGCAATCACACCGAGAAAGGCCCAGATCGCCTGCTTGCCGAGAAAGGTGTACGGGGATCCGTATCGCGCCTCTGCCACCACCGCAGAAGCCGAAAAAACCATGGCCAACCCCATCACGACCAGAGTGAGGGTCACGAAAAACAGCCACTTGTCTACTCCCACTCGTCTTGCCATCAGCCTGCTGACTCTGCAAGTGCGCCCTTCGCTACACGCAGGTGCACCAGCTCCTTGAAGATTCGTCCACGTTCCTCGTAGTTTGCAAACTGGTCAAAACTCGAGCACGCCGGGGACAACAGCACAATCTCTCCCGGCAGAGCTGCTTGTGCCGCCGCTTCCACGGCACGATCCAGTGTTTCGCAGCTTCGGATGGGTACAATTCCCTCCAACTGGGTGGCGATCTTTTGCGCCGCCGTACCGATCGTATACACCGTGCGGACACGCTCCCGCAGCAGCGCCTCCAGCTCGGCATAATTGGAGTTTTTGTCCCGGCCACCCAGAATCAGGTGAATTCCAGCCGGAAATGCGGCAATGGCCTTCGCAGCAGCATCCACATTCGTTGCCTTGGAGTCGTTGTAGAACTCCACGCCATTCTGCCGCGCCACAAACTCAATTCTGTGCTCGACCGCGCGGAACTCCCGAATCACAGTGGCCATCGTCTCTGAACTCGCCCCAGCCAGACGGGCGGAACACACTGCTGCCAGTACATTTTCCACATTATGCAGGCCCTTGAGCGGAATCTCCTGCATGGGGAGGATACGCTCCGGCGCTGCATTTTCATCGGTGCGAAAGACCACCCAATCCTGATGCACAAATGCACCGCGAGGCACCGGACCCCGCCGCGAAAACCACCAGATTGCAGAGGCTGCTCGTGATGCACAGGCCGACGCACGCGCATCATCCGCATTCAGCACCAGAACATCCGAAGCAGTCTGCGCGGCAAAGATACGCTCCTTGGCCTGGGCATAGTTTTCAAAGCTTCCATGCCTGTCCAGATGGTCCGGGGTGATGTTCAGAATCATCGCAATCTGCGGCCGAAAGCTTTCCACCGTCTCCAATTGGAAACTGGAAACCTCCAGCACCGCCCAGCTCTCGTCTGTAGCGCGATCCACCAGTTCCACGACCGGCACGCCGATATTTCCACCCACCTGCGTCTGCTGTCCGCTGGCGGCAAGCATCTCACCCGTCAGCGTGGTGGTGGTGGTTTTCCCATTCGATCCCGTAATGGCCAGCACCCGCCCGCGCAGAAAGCGCGCAGCCAACTCCAGTTCGCCAACAATGGGTGTTCCAAAAGCACGACTCTGCACCAACTCCGGCGTCTGCAGTGGCACTCCTGGACTCACAACAATCAGATCCTGACGACGAAAGGTCAGCAGTCCGTGCCCGCCGGCCTCCACCATGATTCCCTGCTCCACCAGCTCCGGAATCTCACGCGACAGCGCTGCCGCACTGCGCACGTCCGAGACCGTTACCTGCGCCCCATGACGCCGCAGAAAACGCGCAGCGGCGATCCCGGACCGTCCCATGCCCACGACAAGAATGCGTTTGTTCTTCAGTTCCATAACCAACTCTCCGCAACTGTATCAGGTCATTGCCTGCCAGGGACAGTTCCTTTCATGCAGACGCCACCAACGATTCATCGCAACTTCAAAGTCGTCAATGCGAATAGCGCAAAGACCAGTGCTGCGATCCAGAACCGCGCGATTACCTTCGATTCCTTCCAGCCAAGCAGTTCAAAATGATGATGCAACGGCGCCATTTTGAAGATGCGCTTCTTGCGCAGCTTGTAACTCCCTACCTGCAACATCACCGACAACGCTTCAAGGACAAAAATGCCGCCAATAAAGGGCAGCAACAGCTCCTGACGGATGATGACCGCCACCGTCGCAATCGCCCCGCCCAGCGCCAAAGATCCCACATCCCCCATGAAGATCTCCGCCGGATGCGCGTTGTACCAGAGAAATCCAATGGAAGCTCCAACCATGGCTCCGCAGAACACCGTCAGTTCGCCGACCATGGGCATCCGCTGCAGCTCCAGATAATCGGCAAACACCACATGCCCGCTGACATAGGTCAGCATCGTCAATGCGCCTGCGGAAATGATCGTGCAGCCGATTGCAAGCCCATCCAGCCCGTCCGTCAGGTTCACCGCATTCGACGAACCTACCAGCACCAGTACGACAAAAGCCACAAAGGGAAGAAACGCAAGCCAGCTCACATGCGTCACCGCTCCCAGCCACGGCCAGGTCATCGTCGGATGCCAGGACTTTACAAACGGTACCGTCATGCTTGTGGAAAACAATCGAAACTGCTCCAGCACCACCAGCGCAATCGCAATGGCACAGGAGACAGCCACCTGCAGCAGTGTTTTTGCCCGTGCGCGCAGCCCGAGATTCCGGCGCTTCACCACCTTGATGTAGTCGTCTGCAAAACCGATTGCGCCAAAGGCCAGCGTGGACAACACAACGATCCACACCAGCGGATTCCCCAGATCAGACCAGAGCAGGGTCGGCAGTAAAATCGCAATCGCAATCAGCACACCGCCCATCGTCGGCGTACCCGATTTCTTCCGATGCGACTCCGGACCCTCCTCGCGAATGTACTGTCCTATTTGAAACTCGCGCAGCTTCTCGATCACAAACGGCCCGATCAGCAGGCCGATCAGCAGCGCCGTCAGTGAGGCGAATACGGTACGGAACGTCAGATAGCGAAAAATGCGAAACGGATGAAAATACGGATAAAGCTTCTGATACAGCAGCCAGTAAAGCAAGCGCCCTCCATTCCTGTCCGGCGAGTCAAAACGATTCTATCGTCCGTACCACCCCATCTTTAGCCCAGCGTTCTGGCTGCTGCAAACAAAGCCAGCGCACGCTCCAGCTTCACCCCGCGGGATGCCTTCAGCAGCACCTGATCCCCGGCTCGCAGATGCGTCTGCATCCATGCTCCGGCAGCGTCGGCATCCGCCAGAAACACCGCCATGGCTCCGGACTCGGCTGCGGCTCGCACCAGATGCACGGCAGCGCCGCGGATGCCCACAACCAGATCAATCCCGGCCTCCGCAGCTCTTCGACCACAGTCGGCATGGGCTTCCGCTGCGTACTCGCCCAGTTCCAACATCTCGCCAGCCATCAGTACCCTCCGCGCATCCTTCACGGTCAACTTCCGTGCCGCAAGCGTCGCAATCATCGACCGTAGCGCTTCAGGGTTCGAGTTGTAGCAGTCATTCAAAATGGTGACTTCGTGCACCAACTCAATCTGTCCTCGTCGATCCGTCGGCAGCAGCCCGGACAACCCGTTCAGGGCAGCTTTCAGGGCAACGCCTGCCTCAGTTGCCACGGCCACTGCCGCCATTGCATTCACCGCCTGGTGCCTTCCGGGCAGTCGAAGACGAAGCTGGCTGGAGGCACCATGCAATTCAAATCGCACCGCAAGACCGTCTTCCAGCTCCTGCGCCTCCAGCAGCACAGGATCGGCACAGGGCCCTTCACCGAAGTAGACAACCTTGCCCGCAAAATCGCGTCCAAACTGGCTCACATAGGGATCCGAACAATTCAGAAAGGCAACTCCATTGGAGGGCAGTGCTGCAATCAATTCATACTTGGCGCGTGCAATTCCCGCCTGCCCATCGGGAAAGTTTTCGATGTGCGCCATTCCAACATTGGTCACTACGCCCCAGTCCGGTGAGGCAATCCTCGCCAGCTGCGCAATCTCTCCCGCGTG
>JAKBAG010000174.1 GCA_021809235.1 Acidobacteriota bacterium | reverse complement strand
TGCGACAAAACATAGCTGGCAATGCCTGCCACGGCACGATGCACATTGGCGACGGTAAAGTCTTCGGCGATGATGGATCGCCAGCCTGAAGTTCCGAAGCGGATTACGGTGCTCATCTGTAACTCCCATGCAGGTCGTAAAAGGCTAAAACGAAGCACTGTCGACATCAAGGGCAACCGCAGTGCACGCGACACAGGCATCATATCCTGCGTTGGGGATATTTAGAAGTACTCTGCCAATCCCCAGAAGGAATCCATCTCCAGCAAATGCTGTCCCGCGGGTGGTGCGCTCAGCTGGGCATGCTCCAGCACCCAGGTATCCTTGTGTACCAGAAAAACGGCGTGCAGGCCTGCAGCCAGAGCAGGATTAATATCCGATTTCGGACTGTTGCCAATCATCCAGGTTTGCCCTGACGGACACTGATGACGGTCCGTCACAGTGCGGTAAGCTGGAACATCTTTTTCGGGCACAATTTCTACGGCTGAGAAATATTGCTTCAGCCCGCTTCGCTCCAGCTTGCCGGCCTGTTCGGGTACAAATCCCTTGGTCATCAGGATCAGACGATGCCGGTCGGCAAGCTGCGGCAGCAGTTCGCCAACCCCCGGCATCAGTTCGATCTCCTGGTCGGCGATGGTCTGGGCAAAGCTGCGAATCCTATCCTCTACCCAAGGCGTGGCTTTGGATTCGCTCAGGGATTCGTAGCAGCACACGAGCGAATGGGTGAAGCTCCTGAGGCCATAGCCCATGGATGCGATCGAATCCCGTTCCTTCTGGTTCAGCACGGCGCGGACCTGCTGCGCATCATGCGTCTTGTGATCCAGGAAGCTGATGAATGCAGCGATGGCACGCTCAAAGTAAATATTGTTTTCCCAGAGCGTGTCGTCCGCGTCCAGGAGCAGGGTTTGTCCGGCTGAGACCTTCATGCCGCCATCATATCGTTCTGCAGTGTGGAGGATCGAGTTTGAATGATGCACGACGTAGATCTGAGAAAGTAAAGATTCGTCGCAAGAATCAAATCCGCATCGAGCAATGCTTCGTCAATGGAATCTGCGGTGGTGTCGATTTTCAGCATTCCCAGCGTAAGAACGCAATTTCCATGAGAAGAATTGAAGCCATGAATGTCATGACCTTCCTCCGCTTCCTGACGACCACTTCATTCAGTAACATGCCGGCGGCACCAGTGGCACAGTTTCATGCCCCTGCTCCAGATGGGTAGAGGCAACACCCCCTGCGCTACAATGGCGGTCTCGCTGGAATCCATGCTTGGCGAGATCAATCCATGCGTGGATGGATGGAGGATACGACCAGCCGGTTTGGGTACGGGCTGGCAGACCGGTTGGCAAGGCCATAACCCGACATCCGTCATTCCACGAATCGAGCCTGATGACACGAGTCCGTATGGCAATCAATCCAAGGTTGAGAAGGGCACACTGATGAACACCCACTGCAGGAATTCTCTAATTCAACTCCTGTGTCTTCTGGCGACACTGTTCCCTGCTGCCGCCAGTGTGGCTGCTGCACCGGGCATGTCCTATGGCGCAGTTGTGGATCATCTGCAGACAGATGACCTGCAAAACCCGTTGGGACTGGATGATGCTGTGCCGCATTTTTCCTGGCAGATACAGGACACCCGCATCGGAGCCCGACAGACGGCATACCGCATCCAGATTGCATCGAGTGAACTCCGCCTCCGGCAGGACAAGGCCGACATCTGGGACTCTGGGAGGATTGCAAGTAGCGAGTCCGTGGACGTTGCCTACACGGGTCCGATCCTCAAATCGATGACGCGCTACTGGTGGCGCGTGCAACTCTGGGACAAGGACGGCCATCCGCTCGAACCCAGCCAGCCCACCTGGTGGGAGACCGGATTGATGCATCCACTCGCGGTGGCCAGGCAGCACGGCGTGCAGTGGATTGGCTGGCAGACCGAGGAGGAACGCGAACTGCGTTCAGCCAATGCCGCCTGGATCACTTCGCCGGATGCAAAGGTGCTGCTGCCTGCCAAAGCAACGCAGGAGATTTTGACGTACCACTCCGCCTTCGCGGTGCCCCATCCGATCCGAAGCGCAGTGTTGTTTGTGGCTGGCGAGGATACGGTTGCTGTATGGGTGAATGGGCACGCCATTGCACAGGCTGCGGCAATGCCTCTCTGGCGCCAGTTTCCCTGGAGAAAATACCAGCGCATGGAGATAACTGCCGCAGTGCATGCAGGCAGAAATCAACTGGTGATTGAGACGGTCCATTATGTTTCCCCGCAGAGCAAACCAGCAAGCTACTCCCCCGTTCCGATGAGCGCGACACTGCTTGTGACCGATACATCGGGCACCACGATCAGTTCCGCTACAACAGACAACGGACACTGGATGGTGCGTGCCTCTGCGGATACCCATGACTCCGCCGCGACGACTGCGGCCGATGGCTGGAAGCCAGCGATTCGCTTTGCCGGAACCGAGGCAGCCAAACGTATGGATGAGCCCCTCCACAAGCCATGGCCGACTGAGACGGTAAAGATTCTTCGCCATACCTTTTCCGTGCATGAACCTATTGTTTCGGCCCGGCTCTACGCCACCGCGCTGGGAGCCTATACCTTCTGGGTCAATGGGCACCGCGCGGGAAATGAGATTCTTGCTCCCGGCTGGACGGACTATCGCGAGCGCATCGTCTACCAAACCTATGACGTGACGGCAGATCTCGTGCAGGGTCGCAATGCATTGGCTGCGGAAGTTGCTCCCGGATGGTATGACACCCCCCTGCAATGGTTCCAGCAGCCGAATAACTATGGGCTGACGCCACCCTCGGTTGCCGCCATGCTGCATCTCCAATTTGCCAACGGCACCGACGCATGGGTAGTGACGGACGCATCCTGGAAGGCGGCGCGGTCTTCAATCCTGACTTCGGAGATCTATGACGGCGAAGCGCAGGATGCTCGGATGGAGATGCCGGGCTGGCAGACTCCCGCCTTCGTCGAAGATGCACACTGGCATTCGGCGGAGGTACATGAGCCATCCATGGCCGATGTGCGGGTGATTGCCCAGGATTTTCCTCCCATCCGAGTGGAGCGATTCCTGAAGGCGCAATCCGTGACGGAGCCGAAGCCAGGTGTATACATCTATGACTTCGGACAGAACTTCTCCGGAGTAGAACGACTGGCCCTGCATGGCAAGCGTGGAAGCACGGTGCGGGTCCGGACCGGCGAGATCGTCAATGCAGACGGAACACTCTATACCGATAATCTGCGAACGGCAAAGTCCACAGACACTTTCATCCTGAACGGCAACGGTACCGAAATCTTTCAGCCGCGCTACACCTTCCACGGCTTTCGTTACCTGGAGATCACCGGCGCTGAGGCACGGCTCCCGCTGGAGGCCGTCACTGGAGTCGTCTTCCATACGGATGCGCCCTTTTCAGTCCAACTGAGAACTGCAAACCCGATGATTCAGAAGCTGTGGAGCAATATTCTGTGGGGACAGCGATCCAATTTTGTAGGCGTGCCCACGGATTGCCCACAGCGGGATGAGAGGCTGGGATGGGCGGCCGATGCCCAGGTTTTCTGGCGTGCTGCCAGCTACAACATGCAGATTGCATCCTTTTCCCGCAAGTTTTCCCGGGACCTGCGCGGAACGCAGCTGGGCAGCGCACCCGGCACTCCGGTTGCAGGGGATATCTACGGCATCTTTGCTCCGGGAGTGACGAGTACAGCATCGCAATCGGGAGCAGGCTGGAGCGATGCTGGAATCCTCATTCCCTGGACCTCATGGCTGCAGACCGGAGACACCTCCATCCTGCAGCAGAACTGGGCCGCGATGACGCGCTATCTGGATGCAATCGAGCAAACCAACCCGGATTTTCTGTGGAAGAACAACGCAGGCATTGCCTTTGGGGACTGGCTTTCCCCAGAAGGCCCCACGCGATTCCCGCTCGTAGCCACTGCATACTGGGCCTATGACGTGACCCGGATGGAACAGATGGCGCATGCCCTGGGAAAAACCGATGCCGAGAAGCACTATGCAGAGCTTTTCCTGAAGATTCGTGCGGCATATCAGGCAGCCTTTGTGCACGAGGACGGCTTTGTGGCCGGTGCCAGTCCCCACGGCTCTGGAATGGCGGTCAACAATCCTGGGCTGGTTGCCCACGGAGCGGATACCCAGACGGGGTATGTGCTCACGTTGGCGATGCATCTGGTTCCCGATCAAATGCGTGCTCGTGTTGCCGACCATCTGGCAGCCAAAATTCATGCCAATCACGATCTGCTAGGCACCGGCTTCCTGGGAACGCCGTATCTGCTGGCCGTACTGGCAGACAACGGCTATGCCGATCTTGCCTATCATCTGTTGCTGAACACGCAGTATCCGTCCTGGGGCTATCTGGTGGATCACGGAGCCACCACGATGTGGGAGCGCTGGAATGGCGACCATATGAAGGATGATCCGAGCATGAACAGCTATAACCACTACGCCTACGGTGCCGTGGCAGACTGGATCTATCGCTATGCAGCCGGTGTGGATGCCACGCCGATGGATGCAGGCTTCCATACAGTGCTGCTGCATCCGGTGTTTTCCGAGCGCCTGGGCAGCCTCGATCTCCGCTACGCTTCTCCTTACGGAGAAATTCATTCGGCCTGGTCGGTCAGCCATGGCACAGCTCTCTGGACGATCACACTGCCTGCGAACACCACCGGCAAACTGGAGCTAAGTTCGACAGAGATCAAGCAGTATCGGATCAACGGGAAAACGCTGCATACAGCCGCGGCGGACCAGAAGAGTGGCATCACAGTGCAGCCAGCCATGCAGTCCACCGCAACCGGCAGAGTTTCCATCCTTCTTCAGGCTGGACATTACAGCTTCCTGGTGCAGGGCATTTCCAGGCAGGACTGACGGAAGGGATCGCGCAAAACAGTTCAGTCAGAAGCGTAAATGAATTCAAAGGAAGCGTCGCGCTTTACCAACGGGCTTAGCTCAGCGCCTGCGTCGGCGCAGGACTGAAGCCGCGCCGAGCGAGTAGCCAATCAGCGCAATCATGGGCCAGGTCCCGATCAGTCGTCCCTGACCGTCGATGAGTCCGCTGTCCTGATTGATGCTGAAAAAAGTCAGTAGCAGCTTCTGCGAAGCATCGCAGTGCAGGCACTCGTTGGGACCGGTGGGAAGATCCAGCACCCAGAGCGTTATGCTCAAGAACCAGATCACGCCGACAAGCCACATGGCGGGAGCCATTTCATTGGGTCGAAATCGGGTAAAGATATTACCGACAAGGAATGGCACGGTGAAGGAAAGTGCCGTTGTGATGGGCACAGGAATGTAGCCGGGGTGAAACAGAGAGATCAGGATGAACATGGCCACCCAGGCACCGAGGGCAATCAGGGTATGAATCAGCGTCCAGAATGCCTGATTGGGAATATCGGCTATGACTTCCGGCGCAACCTCGACGACGGGGTCTTCCTCCTCGTCCTCCATGGTCGGCAGTGCTTCGTCGTTGAGCATCCCATTCCCCACGCTTTTAGCGCATTTCCCACTCAGCATGAGTGTACGGGATCCCGCTCAGGCAGCAAAGCAGGAAAAGCATTCCCGTGCCTGCCGAATTCCGCCGGAATCTGGATCGCGCCGATTGCAGGCATTCAAAGTGGATTCCAGAAGCACCGGCTCAGTCCATACATTTGCAGCCAGAACCGCCTACAATGGGGCTATGCTACTTGACGGCGTATTTGCAGCAGTAACCACCCCGTTTTATCCCGATGAACGACTTTATCTGCGCAAGCTGGAGCATAATATCGCGCGCTACTCGCGCACCTTGCTGGCCGGGATGGTCGTTCTCGGCTCTACCGGCGAAGCCGTGTCCCTGACCGACGAGGAATCCCGCTCCGTGCTTCGGATGGCAGCGGAAACAGCAGCCCCGGAAAAGGTGCTGATTGCCGGCGTGGGACGCGAGAGTGTAGCTGCCACAATGGAACTGGTCGAACACGCGGCTGCTCTCGATTACGATGCCGTGCTGGTACGTAATCCGGCCTATTACCGGCCACAGCTTTCGCCGGCTGCGCAGTTGCAGTTCTTCCGCATGATTGCGGATCGATCCCCGCTGCCCGTGCTGCTTTACTCGATTCCCCGCTTCACCGAGTTTGAGATTCCGCTGGAAGTAGTGGCAGAACTCTCCTCGCATCCCAATATCTGGGGGATCAAGGAGTCCAGCGGCAGCGTGGACCGGATTCGCGATCTGGTGCAGGCAACGCGCCTGGCGCCACGCCGCACGGTGACGGTAACCACGATCTTTGAAGCGGTTACGGCGCGTATGCTGCGTCCCGTTCCGGCCTCTGGCGGCGAAGGGCTGATTCCAGCCGAGAGCCTGGCCGGAGGCGTGGCAGCCCCGTCCGTAGTCGCTCCGGCTGTGGTTGC
>JAKBAG010000173.1 GCA_021809235.1 Acidobacteriota bacterium | reverse complement strand
CGGTGGTGCGGTTCGCGCGATGATCTCTCTGGTGGGAATGATCATCGGCATTGAGTTTGCCAGCAGAAACTTCCAACGGTTTGCCAAGGAACTGGCTCCCATGGTGCACAGTCTGGAGGCAGCCAATGCCACCTGGTTCATCCTTCAGGTCTTCATTGTTCTGATTGCCTTCAATGTACTGGCTCACGCGATTCAGCATGAAGTGTGGCAGGTGCTGCACCATGATCGTGGTCACGAGGACAAAAAGGGTAAGAAGCCGGAAGTGCACGATCATGAGGTGATCCACGCCCACCACCATGAAGGTGCATGGACTAAGGTATCCCAGGCAGACGGAGTGTTTGGTGGCTTGCTGGGGTTAGTCCGCGGAATTGTTCTGGCGGCAGTATGCATCATGTCGGTGGCAGCATTCTTTCCTGGAGCGGATACGCTCCCGGATGCCTTTCTGCCTCGGTATCTGCTGGGAACGACTGCAGTGCTGGCGAATTTGACGGGAAGCAGTATGCATACGAAGATCATTACAGGACTGGAAGCAACTGAACCAAACACCAGCAACCCTGACAACGACAACCCCGACACAGGCAACCCAGGCAACAGCAGTCCCAATACCGGCAGCCCGGGTACCAATAGTCCGGAGAACCCCTCTGGACAGCAAAACTGATGCGGGGATCACAGCAAGACACGGTATGATGGTGAGACATTCCGCATCAGCCCATTGTGGCTGGTATTCCGAGGACAGAACGTGAAGCACGAAATTGACGGGCTGGTGAGCCGGATGCACACGGCAGGAATTCCCTTTGAGGATGCCGTGAAACAGTTTGAGCGACAGTTCATTCACCATGTACTGGTGAAACACCGGGGCAACCAGTGCAAGGCTGCTGTCGAACTGGGCATGCATCGCAACACTCTGGGCCGGAAGATGGCGGAATTGGAGCTGACCATGATCGAAGTTCGTGCTGCGTATAAGCGTCCGGTGCGCAATGAGCGTCCTGTATATAGCGAGCTGCGCAAGTTGGCACGCTGAAGGGGTACTGCATCCGAGATGGCATCCAGTTCTCTGCCAGAGACGCGGATTGAGCAGGCGTATCCGAGTCTTCCGCATCGGCTGACACAACGCACACAGCATCCCTGGACCAAATGGGATGCATATTTGTTTGACGTGGATGGAACCCTGCTGCGAAGTCTGGATCGTGTCCATGTATCTGCCTTCTCCGAAGCCGTGGCTGGAGCGCTGGGCCATGCGATTACCCTGGACGGAGTGACGCTGCATGGCGGTACGGATACGGCAATTCTGGCCGAGGCTTGTGCGAATGGTGGCATCAATCCAGACATGCTTGCAGCGCATACCGATGCAATTCTGCATCGCATGGCAGAGATTGTAGAGAGGAAGCAAGCGGAACTTCGATTTCGCCGTATGCCTGGAGTGCCAGAGATTTTGGCGGTGTTACAGCAGGCGGGTGCGCTCCTGGGACTGGCTACAGGCAATCTGGAACGCATTGGCTGGGCAAAGATTGACAGATGCGGATTGCGCGAGTGGTTTACCTTTGGCGGTTTCAGCGATCGATATCCAGACCGGGCGGAACTGGTGTGGGCTGCAGCGGAACGGGCTCGGAAGATGCTGGGGAATTCCATGGCACGCATCTGTGTGGTGGGTGATACTCCGCGCGATATTCAGGCTGCCCATGCAAATGGGCTGGAAGTCATTGCAGTGGCAACCGGGAACTATGGTTTCGACGAGCTCGACGCCTGTGCTCCGGATATCTGCTGCTCCTCGTTCCCGGCTTTGATGCATTCGGATGCGGAGCAGCTCCGATGACAGTTGGCTGCGGAAGAGTTTGCCTTCGCTTACTGCTTGGATATGGGCTTTTGCTGGCATCGAACATGTTGCTGCCGGCTACCTGGCGAGTGGCTGAAGCTCAGCGACCTCAGGCTGTGGCAGCGTCAATACCGGCATCCGACCAGGACTCTGACAAAGTTGGAAATGGGACTGGAACCAGCAGTAAGCAAACGAGAGTGACTGATTCGCCGAAGGGAATATCGAGTACCAGCGAACCGGGAACGACGAAGGATGGCGCGGAGAAAAAGCCTGCCAATCCGGATGGAATCGTGCCGGGATTACCGCTGGAGAATCATCAGCTGCGCAATGAACGAAAGGCGGCAAAGCTCTATCTGCAGGGAGTGAAGCTGCTGGCCAGTCATCGATCGGAAGCTGCAATGGCCGTGCTGCAACGGGCTGCAGAACTGGAGCCGACGAGCGCTCCCTACCAGAGAGCAGCAGCACTGGCGCGGGAAAGCCTGATCACGCAACTGGATGATGATGCCAACCGAGCCGCAGCGCGCGGGGACAAGTCACTGGCAGCTGATTTGCTCCAAAGGGCCTATCATCTGGACCCGGAGAATGATCTGACGATTCGCAACATTCGTATGTTGACAGGCAGGGCTGCGGTTTCCCTGGGCTTGCGCGAGGATAACGAGAAGGCCGAAATTGCAGCGAATGCCCCGGAGTTGAAGCCATCCGGGAATCTGCGAGACTTTCATTTGAATATGCTCGCTCCGGAGTTGATTCGACAGG
Organism: Acidobacteriota bacterium; assembly: GCA_021809235.1. Taxonomy (GTDB): domain Bacteria; phylum Acidobacteriota; class Terriglobia; order Terriglobales; family Acidobacteriaceae; genus Acidicapsa. The sequence goes on along the minus strand of JAKBAG010000173.1, from coordinate 3,844 downwards.
TATTTGCTGCCTATGGCATTACGGCTGAGGTTCACAATAGCGTAGAACCGAAGATGGCTCGACTGGAGTTGAACCATGTGGATTTTACCCAGGCCGTACATGCGCTGGGGCTGGTGACCGATACATTCTATGTGCCGCTCGATGGCTATCACGTACTGGTGGCAAGAGAAACCAGGGAAAACCATCTGGATCTGGATCGTCAGCAGATGGAAACGGTGTATATGCCAGGGCTGACGGCCAGAGAACTGACAGATGTGAGCAACCTCGCGCACAATGTCTTTGGGATGAAGCAGGCAATAGCGCAGCCGAGCGCGGACACAGTGACTGTGCGCGGTCCCATGCAGACATTGCAGGCCTTCAATACCACGGTGCAGCAACTGGAAGATGGCCGAAATCAGATTGATCTGGATGTGAAGATCATAGAGCTGGCCCATGTGAGCACGCGGGAAACTGGAGCAACCTTTCTGCAGCAGACGGGTGTGTACAACGCATACTCAGAGGTACAGAGCATTCTGGCGCAAAATCAGTCAGCCGTGCAGCAGATTCTGGCATCCGGCATCATCTCCAATGCCAACTCACTGGCTAACCAGATTGCGATTGTTGCTATCCTTGCCGCGTCGGGTGCACTGACTGGAACGCCATTTAATCAGGGATTCATCCCTTTTGGGAAAGGACTTACGCAGAGCCTGATCACGCCCGGTGCAGCCACGCTGACGCTGAGCCTTAACTCCAGCGATACCCGTACCCTGAATGATGTGCATCTGCGACTTGGAGACGATGAAGAAGGAACGATCAAGGATGGTGAGCGCTATCCGATTGAGACGGCATCCTATTCTTCAGCCACACTCTCCCCTGCCCTTTCTGCCGCGGCAACACAGGCCGGGTATGGTGCGCTGGCACAGCAACAGAATGTGCCACAGATTCAGTATGAAGATCTGGGTCTGACGCTGCGTGCCAGGCCGAGACAGATGCGCTCCGGTGATGTAGCTATGACGCTGAGCCTGAAGATTGAGGCTCTGCAGGGTGCAAGCCTGAATGGAATTCCTGTTCTGGATAATCGACAGTTCGACGGCGTGCTGACGCTCCGCGCCGGAGAGACGGCAGTATTGTTCAGCGATCTTTCCCGGCAGGAGACGCGTGCATTGAATGGTCTGCCTGGATTGGGAGATATTCCCGGGATGCAGGATATCAATGACATTCAAGTGTCGCAGAATACGGCGCGACTGATTGTGCTGGTGACTCCGACGGTGGCTCGCTCCACGCAGCCCAAGGGGCATGGTCCCATGTTGACAGTGGACAAGAATTCCATGCAGTAGGGCGAGAATCCTGAATGCAGTAGGATACACTGCCGAGGCATGAGAAGTGTGCAGGAATACCCTCCGATGCCGAGAAGCTTTGACGTACGGGACCGGTTGCAATCGCGCGAGATTCTCGATGACTGGGAGCCGCCCGCGGAGGTGTTGCGACAATCCTATCGTGAGCTGGATCGACTGCATCGATGGCTGGGGAATCGCGCCGTTGTGCTGCGTGAGTTACGTCGGCTAGGCGTAGGTAGAAACAGCCGTGTGCTGGATGTGGGCTGCGGCCAGGGCGCACTGCTGGAGACCATCCACCGGCGCTTCGGGTGCGCGGTTCTGGGGGCCGATCTGCGCGGTGGCTGTGCTACATCCACAGTACCGATCGTGCTGGCCGATGCAGTTCAGGATGTACTGCCGGAGGCGGATGTGGCTGTTTGCGTGGTGATGGCGCACCATCTGGCCCCGACGGAACTCCAGGCGATGATTCAGAATATTGCTCGAAGCTGCCGTGCGCTAATTCTGCTGGATCTGGTCCGCCACCCTGTTCCGCTGATGCTGTTTCGCTGGTTCGTGGCGCCATGGTTGTCCCGCATCAATGCGATGGATGGAGAAACCTCGGTTCGACGCGCCTATACACCGCAGGAGCTGCGGCAAATTGTGCAGGCTGCATTACCAGGTTGTATACACGGTGCGTTGGCTGTGCGGTACATGGTGGCTCCACTGTGGCTGCGACAGACAGTCGTGATTGAGTGGCAGGAGGCGGAATATCCGTAATCCTGCAGAAGAAGGCGGCAGGTAAATGCCTGCCGCCTTCGGAATTCGTGCACTGAGAAGTTTTACTTCGGTGCCGGGCCATCCATCTTTGCCTGATAGGCGATGATCTGCTTCAAGGCATCGTAGGGCACGCCGCCAAGCGGGATAATGCGGCCGTTGATGGCCAGGGATGGAGTCTGGTTGACACCCAGTTCTTCAGCCAGCTTGATCTGGTTCTGTACGATGGATGCGGTGGACGGCGTGGTCGAGCAGGCCTGAACCTTGTCCGGGCTAAGCCCGGCAGCTGCGACGCCACTGTTGAGTGCGAGCGTTGTGCCGTCATCCGTGGTCATGCCGGCCTGGCCGTCAAAGACGGTCTTGGCGTACTTGAAGAAGGCAGCATTGCCACCCAGCTGTGCAACGCAAACGCCATATGCAGCTGCCCGGAATGCCTGAGCATGGACACGGACAAGCGGAAAGTTCTGAAAGACGATATGAGCATTCGGAAAGTCGGTGGCGAGCTTTTCCATGGTTGGCTCAGCGGCCTTGCAGTGCGGGCACTCAAAGTCAGCAAATTCGACCAGCTGCAGATCGTGCGAAGCGGATCCTTCCCAGGGTCCATTGGCCATGCGGATCAGCTTAGCGCGGTTCTCATCGTAGGGATGCGAGCCAAAAGGGAGAATTTCGCCGCCGGTGATGATGTGCTTGTTGTCCGGCATGGTGTAGAACTGCAGTGCGCTGATCTGTGCATTCCCGCGGGTACCCACCAGAACCACGACGTTGGCCACGCCTGGAACGGTTGTCTTGGCTATACGCTGCACCTGATAGAGGCGATTCTGATCGTAGCCCCATGTGGCCTTCAGGAAGGTGTTGACCTCATCGACCGTCGGAGTTGTAGCCGTAAAATCCGAAGGGCTGATCTTTGGAAACTTGGGATCGACAACAACGGTGGAGCCCTGTGTGGGTGCGGGCGGAATATCCTGTTGCGCATGCAGAACGGGAAGCAGGACGGCGGCGCATAGTGCTGCGGGCAGCCACTTACGAAACGAAAACGAGGACTTCAATGGCAATTCTCCTTGGGTGAAAGAGGCTCGCAAAGTAGCGATGCGGCATCTATTGCTTTATACCTGACAGCGTGCGGCGATGGGAAATCGTCGCCCGATGCCGAAGGATTTGGGAGTGACTTTGAGCACGGGGGCTGCCTGCTGACGTTTGTATTCGCTACGCTCGACCAGTGCAATCACGGTATCAACCAGAGAGCGATCGAATCCATAGCGCAGAACGATCTGTTCGGCAGATTCATATCGCTCGACATAGGCTTCCAGAATTGGGTCCAGCACATCATAGGGAGGAAGAGAATCACTGTCCTTCTGATCGGGACGAAGCTCTGCTGAGGGTGCCTTGGTCAGGATCGACTCGGGGATAATGGCAGAATCGCGATTGATCCACTGGCAGAGCTCATAGACACGGGTTTTGAGCAGGTCTCCAATAACTGCCAGAGCACCAACCATATCCCCATAGAGCGTGCAGTACCCTACGGACATCTCGGATTTATTGCCTGTGGTGAGCACGAGCGAAGAGAATTTGTTGGACAAAGCCATGAGCAGGGTGCCACGGATACGGGATTGCAGGTTCTCTTCTGTGAGATCGGGGGCTCGACCCTGAAAAAGCGGCTGAAGCGTGGCTTCATATTCGCGATAAATCGGCTCAATGGGAAGCACCTGAAATGGAATCCCCAGATTCGCCGCAAGCTGACGACTATCTTCCACTGATCCGACGGAGGAGTACTGGCT
>JAKBAG010000172.1 GCA_021809235.1 Acidobacteriota bacterium | reverse complement strand
ATTCTCGATCGGGAGTCGGTGATCTTTGCCGGTCTGCCGGACTCGATGCAGGCGTGGATGAGCCACGGAGACGAGGCGCAGCAACTGCCGGAAGGTTTCCACCTGATTGCGCAGACCTCGAATGCGCTGGCTGGCATTGCCGATGAGAAGCGCCGCATCTGGGCGGTGCAGTTTCATCCGGAGGTGCACCACACGCCCCTGGGTGCGCAGCTGCTGCGGAACTTTGTCTTCGGTGCCTGCGCGGCAACGGCGGACTGGACGCCGGCGCGGTTCATTGAATCGACTGTAGCTTCGATCCGCGAAAAAGTCGGCTCCGGCCACGTGCTGTGCGCGCTTTCCGGCGGGGTGGATTCGTCGGTGGCCGCCGTGCTGGTGCATCGGGCCATTGGCAGCCAGCTGACGTGCGTGTTTGTGAACAACGGCGTGCTGCGCAAGAACGAGTTTGAGCAGGTAACGCGAAACCTGCGCGAGAAGCTTGGGCTGAACCTGGTGCCGGTGGATGCCTCGGCGCGGTTTCTCGGTGAACTGGCCGGAGTGACCGATCCGGAGACCAAGCGCAAGATCATCGGACGCGAATTCATCACCGTCTTTGAGACGGAGGCGGAGCGGATTGCCGCCGAAAGCGGGTCGATTGACTGGCTGGTCCAGGGCACGCTGTATCCCGATGTCATCGAGTCGTCGAGCGTACGCGGGCCATCGCAGACCATCAAGAGCCACCACAATGTGGGCGGACTGCCGGAGCGGATGAAGATGAAGCTGATCGAGCCGCTGCGCGATCTCTTCAAGGACGAAGTGCGGCGCATCGGACGCGACCTGGGGATGCCAGAAGATATTCTGGGCCGCCAGCCCTTCCCTGGTCCCGGACTGGCAGTGCGCATCGTCGGCGAGATCACGCCGGAGCGGGTGGAGATTCTGCAGAATGCCGATGAGATTGTAGTTGCCGAGATCAAGGCGGCCGGACTGTACTCGCAGATCTGGCAGAGCTTTGCCGTGCTGCTGCCGGTCCGCAGCGTTGGCGTGATGGGCGACCAGCGAACGTATGCCTATACCTGCGCGATTCGCGCCGTCCACTCCGAGGATGGAATGACCGCCGATTGGACACCTCTGCCCTATGATCTGCTGAAGCGAATCTCCAACCGGATTGTGAACGAGGTGCGCGGGATCAACCGCGTGGTCTACGACATTACATCGAAGCCGCCGGGCACCATCGAGTGGGAGTAAGCGCGTGATCCTGCTGAGCCATCCCACCGGCAACGCGAATGTGGCCGCTGTGGCTGCGGCGTTGGAAGCAGAGCAATTGCTCGCCGCGTACTACACCTGCATTCAATGGCGCGCGGATGCGCCCCTTGCGCGACTGGTTCCCGGCCCGCTGCGCACAACGCTCCTGCGTCGTGCGCGCATACAAATCCCCGGAGAGAAGATTCATACGCGCCCGGCGCGCGAGCTGATGCGCCATCTGCTTCCGCGCATGGGGTTGCATGGACTGACTGCCGACGAAACGCAGCCGTTTTCCATCGACGCGGTCTATCGCGATCTGGACCGGCACGTGGCGCGGCATCTGTTGGACTTTCCCGCCGTCCGCGCCGTGTATGCCTACGACGACGGGGCGCTCGTGCAGTTTCGCGCGGCACGCGAGCGAGGACTGCGCTGCATCTTTGACCTGCCGATTGGTTACTGGCGCGCGGGACGGCAGATTGCGGTCGAGGAGGCGGAGCGTCGGCCGGAATGGGCGATGACCTTGCAGGCCTTGCGTGATAGCAATGAGAAGTGTGCTCGCAAGGACGAGGAGCTTTCGCTTGCAAATCGGGTGCTGGTTCCGAGCAGTTTTGTCCGCCGCACGCTGAACGAATATCCAGGTTCGCTTGCACCGGTGGTGGTCGCACCGTTCGGTGTGCCCGCGAAGATCGCAGCGCCGCGACCGCTGATCGACAGTTCGCAGCCGCTGCGTGTGCTCTTCGTCGGCGGACTGTCGCAGCGTAAGGGCGTGGCCGATCTGCTGGAGGCTGTGGAATCGCTGGGACGCGCGGCCACGCTGACGCTGATCGGTCGCAAGCCCACTGAAGCCTGCGCAGCGCTGAATGCTGCTTGTGTTCGTCATCGCTGGCTTCCGTCGCTGTCGCATGGCGAGGTGCTCGCGGAGATGAGTGCGCACGATGTTTTTGTTTTTCCGTCGCTTTTCGAGGGACTGGCGCTGGTGATTGGCGAGGCGCTTTCGCAGGGACTGCCTGTGGTGACAACGCTGAACTCAGGCGGTGAAGACATTCTGCAGGATGGTATCAACGGTTTTCTGGTGCCCATCCGCGCGCCGGAGGCGATTGCAGAAAAACTACTCCTGCTGCACCAGGATCGCGAGCGGCTCAAGGCAATGAGCGATGCTGCGCGGGAGGGCGCGCAGCGGCTGAGCTGGGCCAGCTATCAGCAGCGCGTGATCGAGGCTGTGCGTGGAGCGATTGCGATTCAGTGAGAGGCTGCGGCGCTGGCGAGCTGGGGCTTCAGAATGGGCTCGGTCAGCGGCGCGGTGTCAATCACAATGCGTGTCCCCTGGGGAAAATCAATCTGGTGTCCGCTGCGCAGCCACGTGGAGCTGACGCTGAGGCCGACGGCATAAAATCCGATGGCTGCAGCCAGCGGACGCGATCCGGCAGTGAGTCCGGCGACGCGACCGGCTACGCCGAAGCCATTGGAGGCTACCCCGGTCTGCGCGGTCATGTTGCCGTCGGTATCCAGAGCGTGGCCGGCGAGCAGCCCGAGCGCGATCGGCGCCAGCACGCTGCCATTGCTTTTGCCGGAGACGTTGCCCTCAGCGTCCATCTGCATCTGTTTGCCGCCGCCAGCCAGTGCGCCGGTCACAGAGCCCTGCACGGAACGGGCCGGCTGGGCTGGCAGCTTGAGCTGCTGGAAGCTGAAGCGCAGATGGCCATTGCGCCCGAAGGAGCGTGCTGGCCTGCTGGTGGTCACGCGGCCCAGGAGGATGGCTCCCTGGGGAATGGTCAGGTGGTGCTGCCCGTCATAGACCGGCTCGACAACGCGCGCCTGAATGGGGTCGCCAGCCTTGGCGATGCGGGAGTTCAGCGGGGTTTCCAGCTCGGCATGGATGAGCCAGTGCGGTTTGGAGCCTGCGGGTATGGTCGTGCCGGAAGAGGCATGGGACGCGGCGTCCGGCGTGGCCGAGCGAGCGGCTTTGCTGCGTGGCTGCGTGGCGAGTTTCGGTGAACCAGCAGCCTGGAGCCGGTCAACGGCCAGAGCTTCGCTGAGCGGAAAGCTCCATGTAGTATCGGCATTGATCTGCTCGGGGTGGTAGGGAAGCTGGGAGTAGAGCAGCAGCTTGAGGCGGTTGCCGAGTCCGGGCGAGGTGAAAGCGTCGCGCATGCTGGCCACGCGCTGCTTCATGCCGTTCCATGCCTGCACGATGAGGGCGTGACGACGGCTGCCGGAGCTTGCCTGCAGGTTGACCATCGGTAGCCCGGCCAGTGCTGGCTGGGCTTGAATGGGTACGGGCTGGCCGCTGGTCTCAATGGCCTGAAAGCGGACCATGGGGTGATGGAAGGGCGTGAAGTCGCCATTGAGACGGGCCCAGAGCCGCGCGGAGCGGTCCGGCGTCAGCGATTCGACGGTGCCGCGCAGCAGCGTACCCTGGGGCAGGACCAGCGCGTTCTGCACGTAGAGGGGCGCGAGCAGTCGGGCTTCCACCACAGTGCCGGGCTTCATCGGATAAACGCGAAGCGAGGCGACAGTGAGGTAGGTTCCGCGAGCCAGCATGGCGGGCGTTGCGGCTGCCGGTGTTGCGACTGGTTGCGTCTGCGGCACCGGCGCAGCGGGCTGTGAAGCCGAGGGGCGCACATGCAGGGACTGGGCCGGTGCGAGAACAGGGGCTGCTATGGCGGCTGCAGCCAGGACTATGGCCCAGAATGGTGTTTCCGATGGCACGCGTGAATCCCCCTGGTGCGGTTCAAGGTATCAGACTGCACGGAAGCGGCAAAGAAAGCAAATCGCAAAGAAAGCAGTGAGAAGGTCGGTGGCAGTGGGTTTGGCGTGCCGCGCCAGGCTGACAGCTTGTGGCTGCGCACGGAACCGTTCTCCGGTGGGAACGTTTAGACTGGAGAGGTGACTACCCCTGTGAAAGCTGTGCGCGGCACGCGCGACCTGCTGCCGCCGGAGACGGCGCTTTGGAGCCGCATTGAGGCAACGGCCCGCGAGGTCTTTGCGCGCTATAACTTTGGTGAAATTCGCACGCCGATCTTCGAGGAGACGGCGCTGTTTGCCCGCGGCGTAGGCGAAGAGACCGACATTGTCTCCAAGGAGATGTACACCTGGGAGGACCGCGCGCGTGCGCAGTCCGAGAAGACGCAGAGCCTGACGCTGCGACCGGAGAATACGGCCGGGGTGGTGCGCGCCTACATCGAGCACAAACTTGGGGAAAGCGGACAGTTGCAGAAGCTGTTTTACATCGGCCCGCAGTTCCGGCGAGAGCGCCCGCAAAAGGGCCGCTACCGGCAGTTTTTCCAGATCGGCGCAGAGGTTATCGGACCGACGCACGCCGGGTCGGAGTCTCCGCTGCGCGACGCCGAGGTGCTGGAGATGCTGGCCAGCCTGCTGGATGCGCTCGGCATCGAAGGCTGGACGCTGAAGCTGAATTCTGTCGGCTCGGCCGCGGACCGCCCGGCCTATCTTGCCATGCTGCGCGAAGCGCTCACGCCCGTCGTCGGCAAGATGTGTGCCGACTGCCAGCGGCGTGCAGAGACCAACCCGCTGCGTGTGCTCGACTGCAAGGTGCCGGAGGATCAGCCGATCATCGACGCGCTGCCCCGTATTGCCGATTCGCTGGATGCGGCCAGCCGGGAGCATTTTGCGGCGGTCTGTGCTGCGCTGGATGCGGCCGGTGTGCCGTATACGCGGGATCATCGGCTGGTGCGCGGGCTCGACTACTACACGCGGACGACCTTTGAGTTTACTCATGGCGGGCTGGGCGCGCAGAATGCGCTGCTGGGCGGTGGCCGCTACGACGGGCTGAGTGAGGCAATCGGCGGACCGAAGGCGCCGGGCATAGGCTTTGCCATCGGGCAGGACCGCCTGGTGCTCACGCTGCAGGCGCAGCAGGCTGCCACCGGCGAACTCGCCGATGCCTGCGTGGCTCCGGTGGGCGAGGCGCAGAATCCGGCGGCACTGGCGCTGGCGCGCCAGTTGCGCCGGTCCGGGCTGCGGATTGAGCTGGGCGATGGCAGCTTCCGCGTGCGGAAGTCGATGGAGATGGCCGACCGCGTGGCACGGAGTATCGTGCTGCTTGGCGAGGATGAGCTGCAGTCAGGCGTGCTGACGGTGAAGGATTTTGCAACGGCGGAACAGAAGAAAATTCCGCGCGCGGAGCTGGCAGAGTATCTGCTGGCAGCCCGGGCGCAGGTAAAGAAGGATCAATGAGCGGACTCGATTATCTGGGAGAACGGAAGCGGACGCACATGTGCGGCGAGCTGCGCCGGGAGCATGCGGGGCAGGATGTGGTGGTGATGGGATGGGTGAACCGCCGACGGGATCATGGAAACCTGATCTTTCTCGACCTGCGGGATCGCAGCGGGATTGCCCAGGTGGTGCTGGATCGCGACCTGACGCCGGAGGGCCACGCCAAGGGCGAGGCGATTCGCCCGGAGTATGTGGTGGCCGCAGTCGGCAGGGTTCGCCTGCGCGACGCAGCCGCCATCAATCCGAAGATGGTGACCGGTGAGGTGGAGATTGTGGCCAGTCAGCTGCTGGTGCTGAACGATGCGCGACTGGCGCCGTTTTCTCCGGCGGAAGAGGCGATTGCCAACGAGGAAGTGCGGCTGAAGTATCGCTACGTGGACCTGCGCCGCGCCGAGATGCAACGCAACTTCTGGCTGCGCCACCGGATCACGCTGGCTATCCGCGAGAGCCTGTCGGAGATGGGCTTTCTGGAGATAGAAACACCGATCCTGACCAAGTCCACGCCGGAAGGCGCACGGGACTTTCTGGTGCCGAGCCGCGTGCATCCGGGCGAGTTTTACGCGCTGCCACAGTCGCCGCAGATCTTCAAGCAGATTCTGATGATCTCCGGCTTCGATCGCTACTTCCAGATAGCCCGCTGCTTCCGCGATGAGGACCTGCGCGCCGACCGCCAGCTGGAGTTCACGCAGGTGGATCTGGAGATGAGCTTCCCGCGCGAAGAGGATGTCTTTGCTGTGGTGGAGCGATTCCTGGCTGCGGCCTTTGCTGCGGCCGGCATTCACCTACCGGTGCCGTTTCCGCGCATTCCCTGGGATGAGTCGATGCGGCGCTTCGGCGTGGACAAGCCGGATCTGCGCCTGCCTGGGCTGACGGAGATGCGCTCTGCACTGAGCGATGCGGATATGGCTGCGTTGCAGTTGGATCCGGATCTGCCGGTGGTGGCGCTGCGCATCCCACGCGTGGGCGCGCTCAGCCGTAAGGAGCGCGAGGACAACCATCCGCTCTTCGACGCGCGCAAGGGTGCCAAGTTCATTGACGATCTGAAGCGGCTGGAAAA
>JAKBAG010000171.1 GCA_021809235.1 Acidobacteriota bacterium | reverse complement strand
CGCCCCCAGCCTCTTCGATGAGGTTCTGGAAACGACGTCGACCCAGGATTGGAAGGGCGAAGTTAACCGTCGACTGGCCGCGCATCGCAATCGTCAGCACAGCGCCACCGCCGAACAACGCACCGACCATCCATCCCGCCAGAATGCGCAAAATTCATCGCGCGCCGCACAGGCGGCAGCCAGAGTCGCAGCTCGCTATGCCAATGCACCCACCTACCAGGACCTGTTTGGCAGCAACGCCGAGGCCGTGGTACGTGCGGCCGGAGCAGCCGTGGAGGCAGCCCGCGGAGCGCAGGCCGCCGCCGAGGCCGTGCTCGCAGGACTGCAGGCGCATCTACCGCTGGAATCTGATCTGACGCCTCCGCAGACGCGCTGGCAGGATGAACCGGTGTCCGCTTCCAGCAAGGAAATTCCGACTCCCGTTCATGCCGAGCCTCGCTGGCATGACACGATTCCGCCCATCCTTCCAGAATCCCGGGATGTATGGGAAGAGATGCGTGTGGCACCGCAGCCGGACTATGCTCGCGAACCGCTGACCTTTTCCGCAATCGACGAGAACGCCATCGAAGACGCCACCATCGAGCCCGTACAGACCTCCATCGCCAATCTGATCGAGTTTCCACGGGAACTGGTGGCGGCACGCAAGGCTCGCCCCAGGCTGGCCGAGCAGCCTCTCACGACAGAGAGCGCTGCACCCCAGCTCAGCATTTTCGAGGTTGATCCCGGCATGCAGCCTGCTGCCGAAACAGCGGCTCCCGAGTGGACCCGTCCCTCCTGGTCGCGCCTGGATGAACCGAAAAACTGGCAGGAAGAGGACTGGCAACATCCAGCATTGACGGAAGCTGCAACGCTTGCCTCCCCAGATACTGCCGCTATCGTCGATCCTGAGTTTGCTCTCCGAACCCTGCCGCAGATTGCCGTGGAAGAGCCGGCAGTCGAGGAGTATCCCGCAGCAGTAGCCGCTCAGCCTGCCGATGTAGCTCAGCCGGAGCCTGCTGCCCCCATGCAGCCGCAGACGATGTTTACTGCTGAGCCAGTGGAGCTGTTCGTTGCCGACCGATCCTATCGCCTGTTGGCGGGCATCGTCGACGCTGGACTGGTGACGCTGGCGTATCTGGGCGCGGCGACAGTCGTCCTTGCCGCCACGGACCATCCCCCTTCGGGGAAGATTGCCCTGATCGCGACCGCCGTCGGTCTGGTCCTCTTTGCCATCCTCTATCAGGCGCTGTTCTTTGCCTTTTCTGAGGAAGGCACACCCGGCATGCGTTACGCACGCATTGCACTCTGCACCTTCGATGACAACAACCCCACCGTGGCCCAAAGCTTGCTGCGCATCCCTGCCACCATGGCTGCCGTGCTACCGGTTGGTCTGGGGCTGCTGTGGTCACTGGTGGATCGCGATGGTCTGGGACTGCAGGACCGGCTGTCGAAAACCTATCAGCGCAAGTACTAGGAACAAGCATTCCAGGCCAGTATTTCCATACAATCAGCCCGCACTTCCCTGCCACGCGGCAGTAGTTACCACTCCCGCTGTGCGCGCAAAGCTGCCACGCCAGCACCCAGCACGCTGATCGCATCTTCAGACGGCAGAATCTCCAGGGAATAGCTTTGTAGCGGGCTCATACGCACCATCTTTTCCAGGTGTTCCCGGAGCAGCTTCAAATCCAGGAAGCGGATATTCATTCCAGTAAAGTAGAAGCGTCCCGGTCCTCCCAGATGAATCGCCGTGGCGCAGCCTGCAGCCAGGGCACGGTGCCACAGATCCACAAAGTCCCGGCAGCGCATATCACCGCTTTTGGCTGCGGCAAAGATCTCCTCCGGCTCCATGTCCATGAAGCGCAGGCGCATGGCACGATTGCCCATAATGCCTTCAATATGGCCCAGTCCTCCGCAGCCGCAAAACCGTTCCTTCGGGTCCAGGCTCACTACCGTGTGCCCACCCTCCCAAACGCCGTCGGCGATAGGCCATCGACCGTAGCCGATTCCATTACCCAGCGTCCACACGCGAGTCATCCGCTCCAGGCTTCCGGCGCGGGATGCCAGCCCGGCAGCCACCGCATCGGCATCATTCAGAATATGCACCGGGATATTCACACCGCGGTTACGAAGAACCGCAGCCAGTTCGTCGCCGAACCGAATTCCCTTGATCTGTGTCAGGTTGGGAGCATCCTCCACCACTCCATTGCGCACCACGCCCGGAACCGCGACTCCAACAGTAGCCACTGGATGCGGCAGACTCTGCATCAAGGGCAGTATCTGGCTGGCAAGCTGTTCATACAGCTCAGCGGTTGTCACCCCGATCAGTGCCTCGGTCTCCGCTGCATCAACTGGAAAACGAGACAGCTCGCCGACCACCGTCATCTGTCCGTTTTCTTCCTGCAGACTGCCGACGACAATATGCTCCGTCATGGCCACGCCAATCGCTGAGGTCATCGATCCTCCATCCGAACCCGTGATTCTATGCTCATGCCGCGCGGCTGGCAACCGTCAGTCGTTCTGATAGCGATGCAGTCGCCCAATGCCATTGAAGGCGGCAACCTTGTAGCACTCCGCCAGAGTCGGATAGTTGAAGACCGTCTCGATGAAGTACTCCACGGTACCACCCAGTGTCATCACCGCCTGGCCGATATGCACCAGTTCGCTGGCGCCTTCGCCAATGATGTGAACACCCAGCACTTTGCGCGTGTCGCGATGGAAGATCAGCTTCAGGCGGCCGGTCGTATCGCCACGAATCTGCCCTCGTGCCACCTCCCGATAATAGGCCATGCCTACTTCATACGGCACATCCTCTTCGGTCAGCTGCTCCTCGGTCTTGCCAATGAAGCTGATCTCCGGAATGGTGTAAATCCCATAGGGATAAAAGCTGGGATTGGAGACCGTATTCATGTCGTTAAAGGCGCGCGCTACGGCGATCCTTCCCTGCTCCATGGAAACCGAAGCCAGGGATGGAAAGCCAATCACATCACCCACCGCAAAGATTGACGGCACATTCGTCTGGAAGTTCTCATCCACCGCAATACGGCCGCGCGCATCCGCATGGATGCCGGCAGCCTCCAGGTTTAAATCCTCTACATTGCCCTGCCTGCCCACGGCATAGAGCAGCGCATCGCCGGAGACCTTTTTCTGGCTCTTCAGGTTGGCCACCACCGTGCCATCGGGAAGTTCCTCCACGCTCTCCAGCTCCTCGCCCAGGCGCATCGTAACGCGGCTGTCCCGCAGGTGGTAGCTCAGCGTCTCCACGATCTCCTGATCGGCAAACTCCAGCAGCCGGTTGCGCTTTTCAATCACCGTAACCCGCACCCCCAGAATCGCGAACATGCAGGCATATTCGACGCCAATCACACCGCCTCCAACCACAATCAGGGTTCGCGGCAGCTTGGGAAGGTTTAGAATCGAGTCGCTGTTGACGATCGTTCTGTCATTGATCGGCACCCGGTCCGAGGATGCCGGCTTGGTGCCCACAGCCAGGATTACCCGATCGGCCTGCAGCGTGGTCTCCGTTTCCGGCCCATGAACACGCACTGTCTGCGCATCCACAAAGCTGGCGATCCCGTGCAGAATCTCTACATTGTTGCGCGAGAGCTGTGCTTCGGTCACATCAATCTCGGTTTTGATCACTCCCTGCACACGAAAGGCCAGATCATCCATGGTGATCTTTTCCTTCACGCGATAGTTCATGCCATAGACCGCCCGGTAGTTATACCCCGACAGATGCAGAACGGCCTCCCGCATGGTCTTTGATGGAATCGTGCCGGTATTCACGCACACGCCACCCACCACCGAGCGGGACTCCACCACGGCAACGCGCTTCTTCAGCTTGGAGGCAGCCACGGCTGCCCGCTGGCCCGAAGGGCCGGAACCAATCACGATGAGGTCATACTTGACGGCGCTCATGCCGGAATCTCCACAAGGACAGGAACAGGATGATTACAAACCTCTCCTCAAACGGAGGCTAACATATGGATGCAAGAAACCCGGAAAATGCCGTCCCGAGCCAATGAGTTCCCTGCGCATTCCGGGACGGCAGCTTTCCACAGCACCCAAACCGGAAGCACAGACAAAAGCGACCGCGCAGAGGATGTCTGCAACGGTCGCCTGAGTGCCTTGGTCTTTCCGCTTATCCCTGGAGCGCGGCCGAGCGCAGTGGAGAGCCAGCCTTGACTGCAGCAGCCGAGCCACTCCAGCGGCCTCCATACTGGCGCTCTTCATTCAGCCGGAATTGCCGGATCACCCCATCCAGATCGTTGGCCAACACCGTCAATTGCTTGCATCCCTCTGCAGTCTCTTCGGAGGCGTGCGAGTTCTCCGTGGCCAGTTGAGAGATCTGCGAGGCTGACTCAGAGATTTCGCCCGCTGCCGCCGTCTGCTCGGTAGCCGCCGTGGCAATCAGGTGGATCATGTGCTCGACCTCGCGAGCCGAGGAGATGATTGCCTCCAGGCTGGTGCGTGCGCGGGAGGTTTCGTCAATGCCGTTCTCCACAGCCACCTGCGAACCCTGCATCAAATCCAGCGTCTGCCGCGTTTCCTCCTGAATACTTTCAATCGTGGCAGAGATCTCCTGTGTCGCCGAACGAGTTCGCTCTGCCAGCCGACGCACTTCTCCGGCCACTACGGCAAATCCACGTCCATGCTCCCCGGCGCGCGCGGCTTCAATGGCTGCATTCAGAGCCAGCAGGTTTGTCTGCTCGCTGATCTCCTGAATCACGGTCACCACCTTGCCGATCTCCAGCGAGCGGGCTGCCAGTTCATTCATCTTGCCTGCCACCGACGAAGACGCCGTCGAGATGCGCTGCATGGTTTCTGCCGCTGCCTGCATCACCGCGCCTCCCTCGTTCGCCTTCTCTGCCGACTGGCGGCTGGCACCGGCGGCAGCTTCTGCATTCTGGCTGATCTCGCCAATCGTCGCCGTCATCTCCTGCGCCGCTGCCGCAATCTGGTTGGTCTTGTCGGACTGCGCATGCGTGTTTCCGCTGGTTTCCCGGGAGCGCACACTCAACTCCTCGGCGGCCGAGGAGAGCGTACTCACTCCGGTGGCCACCGATTCAATCACCCCGCGCATGGCGGATACGCTCCGATTCAGCGCTGCGGAAAGCCGCCCGATCTCATCCTCGCCGACAAAGTCCACCGTTGCGGTCAGGTCCCGCTCCGCCAGTTTTTCCAGGGCATGGGTCACAGCAGCCAGCGGCGGAGCAATCATCCGCGTCAGCATAAGACCCGTCACCAGGCACAGCATCAGGGCGATCAGGGAAACTGCCAGCGTGATCCACGTGGACCGGCTCGCTGTAGTCACCGCAGCCAGCGCGCCCTCGGTTCCGTAACGCATGCTCAGCTGCTTGGACTGGTTGATTCCATTCAGAGCCACATCAAACGACTTGACCGCCGCATCCGACATGATCTGATCCAGCGCGTCCCCCATGTTGTTTCCCTGCACATCCGTTAACACCCGCGCCGCAATCGCGTTATAGCGATCGGATGCTGTGCGGAAACTGGCATACAGCTCCTTTTCACCCGGATACTGCATCAGCGGTTCATATGCCTGCAAGGCATGGGTATAGTCCTGCATTGCCTGCTGATAGCGCTGCTGCTCCATCGTTTTGCAGTCCGGCGTGGGACACAGCAACAGAGCCAGTTCCGCGCGACGGGAGGCATTGAATGCCGTATCAATCGAGCCAAGCGCGATGATCGACGGCAGTGCATTGTCGCGCACATCGGTTGCCTTCACGGTCACCGAGTGAAAAGCAAGAATTGTGAACACGGCCGAGCTCAGGACGAGCAGACACACCAGCCCGAAAGCAACCGTAAATTTTCGGGAAACTGGAAGATTGCGAAAGAAGGTCATCGGGAAGGCTCCTGATAGGAATCCCTCTTCGTACAGCAGGGCGCTAATGCCAGGCCAAATACTCGGCAGGCTACGTCCCACCCAACGAAGAGTTGCTGCTACCGATTTCATCGGCGCAAGCAGACCCGACTTGAGCCAATGGTCCGACAAAGCGGATTTTCCGAAGTGCTTATCCGCACTCCAGCCGGGCCAGTTCACCCCCATCGCGCCGCGGGGAAGAGTAGAATCATCCCAACGGGGGGCGTAAGCCATGCGATTTACGGTATTGGATCTGGAGCGGGAAGCGATCGATTTTTCCGTCGATCTGCCTGCCGGAAGTGTGGATTTTGATGAAGATACGAACCAGATCGGGCCCTTGCAGAGTCAAGGCCGGGCTGAGGCCCTGCACGAGCACCGCAGCGCCACCGAGATCGTCATCGATATCCGCCTGCGTGCCTACTTTCAGGGTGAGTTTGAGGTGCCCTGCGCCCGCTGCGTTGCTCCGGTGCGGCACCATCTGGAAGGGGATTTCGATCTGATCTTCCGTCCGGCCGGTGTCGATGCAGAGAATGCCGAGGGTTCCATCTCCACACAAGAGACAGAAATCGGGTATTATGAAGGAGGCAGTCTGCAACTGGAGGACGTTCTGCGCGAGCAGGTCCTGCTTGCTTTGCCCGCCAGAACACTCTGTCATCCGGATTGCAAAG
>JAKBAG010000170.1 GCA_021809235.1 Acidobacteriota bacterium | reverse complement strand
ATGCCGAATCTGGATGCGGAGCAGAGGGAAGAGCTGCTGGCGGTGATCGAAGAGGAGACGGACCGGCTGAACCGGCTGATTGCCGAAGCGGTGGAGATGGCACAACTGGACGCGCGCGAGGTGAAGCTGGATCTGCAGCCGCATCCAGTGCGGGCCGCCGTGGAGCAAGCCATGGCAGAGGTGGCCGAGGCGCTGGCAGCGCATCCGGTGGAGGTGCGGATTCCGGATAGCCTGCCTCTGGCGAAGATGGATCTGGCCTATATCACGAAGGCGATGCATCACCTGCTGGAGAATGCGATCAAGTATTCGGAGCCGGGAAGCCCGATTCACGTAAGCGCCGAGTACGAGGCGGGAGTGGTGACGGTGCATGTGGCCGACCGCGGAGCCGGAATCGACGAGCTGGAACAATCGATGATCTTTGACAAGTTCTATCGCGGACGGTCACGGCGCGGATTGGTGTCGGGAACCGGAATGGGGCTGCCGATTGTGCGTGCGATTCTGGAGGCGCATCGGGGAACGATCCGTTGCACCAGCCAGGTGGGTCATGGATCGGTGTTTTCCTTTACGCTGCCTGCGGCATAAAGCATGGCACCGGCCGGCCGCAGGCAAACTGCCGCGACCGGCTGGGAATTGAGATTGAATCAATAGGGACGCGCGTTCTGCGTGTGCTCGGTCCAGTCGTCGGTGCGGAAGGGCACGGCGGGCAGGCCTGCACCGTTATAGAGCGTGGCGCGCGGGTTGGACTGCCAGGCGTAGCGCGCGGCAACCGGATGCGGCACCTGGGGGGAGGTGAGCACGATGGAGTTGCCGTGAATGCTGGCATCGGCCCAGTACCATTTGTGATCGGCACCCGCGAGAGAAAACTCTTCAGCCTTGCCCCCTTTTGCGACGAGACCTCCATCGGTGTGGGCGAAGTACACACGCAGACGGTTGCCGCTGATCTTCATGTGGGTGTAGGTGGGGCCCTGATCAACGACCTTCTGGTGATAATAGCCGCGCAGGGCGCAGCGTGCCAGGCGATCGCCAACGGGAACCTTGTCCTTGGCGTGAATGTTGTCGGCGTCTCCGGTGTCAATGGTGACGGCCAGGCAGGTGTTGGGTACAGTGGCAACGGTAATGGCCTGGGACTCGCGGGTTTCGGTCCAGTCATCGCCATCAACGGGCGTGGCACTACGCGGCATGAAGGCGGGAAGACTGACGATGTAGAAGGGGAAGTTGCCCTGCTGGAAGAGCTGACGCCAGTCGGCAATCATGACCGGAAGCAGGCGCCGGTAGGCGTAGCCGCGGGGTGAGTTCTGCTCGCCCTGATACCAGATGGCTCCGGCGAGGGAGACGGGCGCGATGGGCTTCAGCATGCCCTGATAGAGGACGGTGGGCATGACGGGCCAATTTTCATAAGTAAGCGGCATGGGCTGGGGCGGACGGGCATCCACGCTGAGCTTGCCCTTCCAGGTGCCGGCCAGCGGGATGGAGGTATTGTTGCCGAGCTTCAGGTAGAGATCGGCCGGTTTGGCGAGAAAGCCGCCATCGGGCTTGGTTTTGAAGACGCGAATGGCGATGGAATTGGTGCCCGGATGCAGGACGCCGGGACGCAGGAAGTAGACACGCGGGTTCTCGACCCAGGAACTGGCGCCGACCATCTGCCCATTGATGTAGACGGTGTCCATGCGTTCGATGGAGCCGAGGTAGATGGCGGCGCGCCCGGCTGGCAGTGGGTCTGGAAGGGTGATCTGACGGCGGAACCAGGCAACGGCAGGCGTGGCGGGCACTCCAAGCTGGGCAAAGCCGCCGGGAATGGTTACCGAGGTCCAGGAGGCATCGTCAAGAGCAGGCGACTGCCAGTGCTGCTGCTGACCAATGTCGTAGCGGTCGTACCAGTGTTCGATGTAGTTGCCATATTCGGGGGCATTCTGATCGCGAAGGCGGGCAAGTTCTGCCAGAGGGACATCGAAATCATGGATGCGAGCCAGGGCTGCCGCCCCGGTCCAGGATTCAGCCGGAGTGCCGCCGACGGCGTCGATGATGAGGCCGATGGGAACGTGGGTGTGCTGGCGGAGGTCACGGGCAAAGAACCAGGCGACGGCTGACATCCAGGTGGCGTTCTGGGGGGTGACGGGTTGCCAGTTGCCTTGCACCACATTGACGGGTCGGTAGGCGGTGTGGGGCATGACGTTGAAGAAGCGGACCTGGGGGTCGTCGGCTGCCTTGACCTCGTCTTCACCATTCCTGACCATGCGCAGGGGCAGCTGCATATTCGATTGCCCACTGCACAGCCAAACGTCGCCGATGAGGATGTTATGGAGCTGAACGGACTGGTGGTTGCCGGTGATCTGGAGGGTATATGGCCCGCCGGCGGGCGGCGGCTGGATGGAAAGCTGCCAACGATGATCGGCTGCGGCAACGGCCGTGGCCGTGTGGTCGCCGAGGGTGACGTGGATGGTGTCGCCTGGTTCCGACCAGCCCCAAAGGACATCCGGCTTGCCCCGCTGCAGGACCATGTTGTCGGCAAAGAGGGTGCTGACGAAGGGCTGAGAGTGGGGGTCGATGGGCTTCATCCGAAAAATGCCCGGCGTGGGCTGCGCCAGGGCGGGCAGTGCAGCAGCAAGAAGCAGAACGAGAGCAGCAGATTTCATGAACAGACTCCAATGACTGGTGCAAAAGGTGAGGTGCCGAAAATGGGAAGACATGCCGAAAGTTGACAAGCCGAAGCAGAAACATGCGGCCAACAGCGGCACTATACACGACGGAAGAGGGAGGCGGATAGTCTCAGAAAGCGTCTACTGTATCGATTTATTCTATTGCGCGGGGTGGTGAGGGTTTGTTATGGTTTGTGGGCTCAGGTAAGGCCGGTTGCGAAAGCGTTTTCGCGGAAGGCGTTGGCTGCGGAGACATGGGAGGAACGTGCCAGCCCACGGAGAGTGTTGCCCGGACGGCACTGCCGATGGCGGCTTGGGCAGATGAGGTGGAAGGATGCGAGAGCGAAGGGAACAGGCGGTCAAGCCTGGGATGGCTTTCGGGCCGGGGCGGAGTCGGGAGCGGCGTAGCGGCGTGGCAGGGGTGCTGCTGCAGCGGGGAGTGTGTGCCGGACTGGCGCTGCTACTGATGCCGATTGCCGGTGCGCAGAAGCCGCCGACGGTGGCGATTACGGTGGACATGAGCCACAGCGCGGCAACCGGAGATGGAGCGCATGCGGGGACGAAGATCAGCCGCTACCTGTTTGGCCAGTTTGCCGAGAACCTGGGCCATGGACTCTATGGAGGGATCTGGGTTGGTCCGGATTCGCCAATCCCGAACACGCGCGGGATACGCAAGGATGTGGTGGAGGCGCTGCGAGCGATCCATGTGCCGGATGTGCGCTGGCCGGGTGGCTGTTTTGCTGACCAGTACCACTGGCGCAAGGGCATTGGCCCGGCGGCGCAGCGACCTGCGACGCTGAATGCGGCCTGGGGCAATGTCGTGGATACGAATGCGTTTGGTACGGATGAGTTTCTGGACTTCATGCAGCAGATTGGCAGTGCGCCGTATGTCTCGGTGAATGTGGGATCGGGCACGGTGGAGGAGGCGGCCGACTGGCTGGAGTACATGACGGCGGCAGCACCCACGGCACTGGCCAGGGAGCGCGCAGCCAACGGACATGCAGCGCCGTATCGGGTGGGGTTTCTGGGATTGGGCAACGAGAGCTGGAGCTGCGGCGGGGATATGTCGCCAGAGTTCTATGTGAGCCAGATGAAGCGCTACAGCCGGTTTGTGAACAACATGAACCCGGCGCAGCAGCATGAAGACCAGATGTGGAAGATTGCCGTGGGTCCGGGAACGGCGGATACGAAATGGACCGAGGCCGTGATGCAGGCGTGGAAGCAGCATGACTGGAGTTGGGATATTCAGGGGATGTCGCTGCACTGGTACACGGTGCCGAACGGGTGGCCACCATCGACGCCATCGACCGGATTTGGGCTGAACGATTATGTGCGGACGATCCAGGCAGGCATGGGCATGGATGGGCTGCTGCGCAAGCAGGAAGCGGTGATGGACAAGTATGACCCGGAGAAGAAAGTGGCGCTGGTGGTCGACGAGTGGGGCGCCTGGCATGCGCCGCTGAAGGGAACCAATCCAGCATTCCTGATGCAGCAGAACAGCATGCGGGATGCAATTCTGGCCGCGATGCAGCTGAACATTTTTGCGCGGCATGCGGAACGGGTGCGGATGACGAACATTGCGCAGATGATCAACGTGCTGCAGGCGATGATCCTGACCGACGGGCCGAAGATGGTGCTCACGCCGACCTACTACGTGTATCAGCTGTATGTGCCGTTCCAGGATGCGACGTTTGTGCCGGTGCATGTGGATGGTGGCAGCTTTACTGAAGGCAGCGTGACGCTGCCGCGCGTGGATGCGCTGGCGGCACAGGACAGCAAGGGCAGACTTTGGCTCGAAGTGACGAATGTGGATCCGAAGCAGCCGGTGACGATCGATGCGGGGTTGAGCACCGGAGCACCGAAGGCGGACGCAGAGGTTGACGGCCAGACGCTGACAGCGGCGGCTGTGGACAGCATCAACAGCTTTGACCAGCCGCACGCGGTGATGCCGAAGCCGGCGCATGGAAGTCTGCACGCAGGCCACCTGCAGATGACGCTGCCACCGCTGTCGGTGACAGTGATGCGGTTGCAGTAGTTCGACGAAGACAGCGAATAGAGAAACAACGATGCGGGCACGCGATGCCCGGAAAGGTAAAAGAAAAATGGACAGGAAGACGATGGCAAAGTGGATGAGCGGGGCAGCGGTGCTGGTGCTGGCAGCAGTCACGATGAGTGCGCAGGTGAAGACGATTGTGCCGCCTGTGGTGCCAAACGCCAAGCCGGTAACGGTGGAGCGTATCAAGATTCACGGCAAGCACCTGGAAGGCAATCTGGAGGGGGATGCAGTGGACCGCGACGTGATCGTGATGCTGCCGCCGAGCTATGCGCGGGAGCCGCATCGGCGATATCCAGTGGTGTATGCGCTGCATGGCTACTCGATTGGCGCCGAGCAGTGGACGCATGAGATTCATGTGCCGCAGACGATCGAGGGCGGATTCGCGCTCGGCTCCAAAGAGATGATCTTCGTCTTTCCCGACTCGAAGACGATCTACAACGGTTCGATGTACTCGAGTTCCATGACCACCGGTGACTTTGAGAACTACATTGCACACGATGTGGTTGCCTATATCGACGCACACTACCGGACGATTCCGGAGCGCGCCAGCCGCGGACTGGTGGGTCACTCGATGGGCGGATATGGGGCGACGCGGATTGGCATGAAGCATGCGGATGTTTTCGGTGCGCTGTACATCATGAGTCCCTGCTGCCTGTCGTCGATGGCTGGTCCTGCGGTGCCGAATGAACAGATGAAGGAACGCGCAATCGCAAGTGAAAAGAAGGTAGCAGCGGCGAAATCGCCTGCTGATCTGGCTGCCGCCTCGCCCGGCTTTGCTTCGGCACAGTATGCGACAGCCGCAGCCTGGGCGCCAGACCCCAAAAACCCGCCGCTCTACTTCGATCTGCCGACGAAGGATGGCGTACCGCAGCCGGAGATAGTCGCCAAGTACACGGCCAACTCGCCGCTGGCGTTTGCCGATCAGTACATCGGAAACATGAAGCGCTACAAGGCAATCGCCATTGATGTGGGCGATCAGGATGGACTGCGTTTTGACGCCGGCAAACTGCACGGCATTCTGGACGGCTATGGTGTCCGGAACAGCTTCACGATCTATTCTGGAACGCACACCAGCGCAGTGGCCGATCGCTTCCAGAATTACGTGGTGCCGTTCTTCAGCAAGAACCTGTGCTTCCAGAAGAATTGCCAGTAAACAAGCAGGGGGCGCAGGGCGCGCCAGGGAGGTATACGATGCGGCACTGGTCGCGGCGTGATTTTCTGCAGGCCGGAGCAGCAGCCAGTGCGCTGCCGCTGCGGCAGTGGGCAACGGCGGAGCCGCTGGCCCCGGTGAGCGGGCTGCTGGAGCCGTTTCCTCTGCATGCAGTGCGGCTGGAGGCGGGCATCTTCGAGCGGCAGCAGGAGATCAATGCGCGGTATCTGGACAGTCTGCATGTGGACCGGATGCTGCACTGTTTCCGTCTGACGGCGGGATTGCCTACAAGCGCGGAGCCTCTGGGCGGATGGGAGGCGCCGAGCGTGGAGCTGCGCGGGCACTTCACAGGCGGGCATATGCTTTCCGCCTGTGCGCTGGCCTGGGCCGGGGCGGACAACACGGTGCTGCGGGACAAGGGCAACGCGCTGGTGGATGGGCTGGCGCAGTGCCAGAAGAAGCACGGAAACGGATATTTGAGCGCGTTTCCCCCCGAACTGTTTGCCCGGCTGGCTGCGGACAAGCCGGTCTGGGCTCCGTTCTATACATGGCACAAGATCATGGCCGGGCTGTTGGACATGTATCTGCTGACAGGCAACACGGACGCGCTGCGGGTGGCCGAGGGGATGGCGCAGTGGGTAAGCCAATACTTCGTAGGCATCGGGGAGGATCAACGACAGACGATGCT
>JAKBAG010000169.1 GCA_021809235.1 Acidobacteriota bacterium | reverse complement strand
GCGGAAGAGCCGGTCCAGATTCTCGCCCTCTGCAGCTGAGATGAACAGCACCGGAGCATAATCGAGGTATTTCAGTGAACGCCGCAGTTGCTCCTCGTAGATCTTGCGATCCGCGGGAGGCTTGCCATCTGTACGCCCGGTGGTCACCAGGTCCCACTTGTTCACGACAATGATCACGCTGCGTCCGCTCTCATGGGCATAGCCGCCGATATGCGCATCGCTGGCAGTGACGCCTTCGGTGGCATCAATCATCAGCAAGGCAACATCGCAGGCCTCCAGATGGCGGCGTGACATGATCACTGAAAGCTTCTCGGCCATCAGGTGGGTCTTGCCTTTGCGGCGAATTCCTGCCGTATCCACCAGCCGCAGGCGGCGTCCGTTGTGCTCCACCACTTCATCGACGGCATCACGGGTGGTGCCGGCAATGGGGGAGACAATCGCGCGCTGTGTGCCGGTAAGCGCATTCAGCAGCGTGCTCTTCCCCACATTCGGACGTCCGATAATCGCCACCGAAATCTCTTCCGCAGATGCCGCAGAGTCCGTATTCCTGTCGGCAGCGCCTACCTGGCCTTCCTCGGCAAAGTCGTCGGAAAACTCGCCCGCTGTGTCCAGTGCGAGATCGCCCCCATCCAGTTCGCTGGAGGCAAGATGCTGGTCAATGCGCGACTCGGAGGCATCGCCGGGAATCGCCTCGCCTTCCAGCTCGTCGAAATCCTCCGTCCAGTCGAGCGTGGCATCATCCTCCGCCTGATGGGCGGCAGTGACTGCTGGCAGGCGATCAAAAACGGCCTCCAGAAGATCGCCAATCCCTCGACCGTGTTCAGAGCTGATGGCAAACAGATCCTGGATGCCGAGCTGGCGAAAATTCTCTGCAGCTGCCTCCAGCATGGCGCTTTCCACCTTGTTGACAACCAGAAAGACTGGCTTGCCGCCGCGAATCAGCATGCGTGCCAGATCGTAATCCGGAGAGGCCAGTTCTGTGCGCACATCCACCACAAACAGCAGCAGGTCCGCATCTGCAAGCGCAGTTCTTGCCTGGCGATAGATCTCACTGGGAATCAGCTCCGCATCGTCAGGGACAATACCTCCCGTGTCGACAAGACGCAGAACCTGGCCATTCCACTCAACCTCACCGTAGATGCGGTCACGCGTAATCCCGGGCTCATCGCCGACAATGGACCGACGCGAGTGCGTGAGCCGGTTAAACAGGGTGGATTTGCCCACGTTTGGCCGACCAACGATGGCAACCAGCGGAGCCTCGGTACCGACCGAGGCTGTGGGCAGCGCTGTTTTGAAATGCTTTGGCACAGAAACTCCATTCGAACAACTGCAGCAGGACCATAGGGTTGCTCCCGAGTGGCTTTTCTGCGTGCTTTCTTCATTGTCTTACAGCACCCGGACAGCGTCGAGCCGCCGACTTGGGAATTTGGCCATCCTTGCAATGGAATCCATGGCGAGCAAAGGCCCTAGTATGAAAGAAGCAACAGATTTTCCCCCGACGAATCCGGTAAACGCACTTTGTCCGACACTTCCATATCGCCAGAGCACACGATTCCAGAAGCACGGCCGCTTCCATCGCTCTACGCCTTTTTCTCGCCCGGCGGCATGCTGGAGCAATCGCCGCTTCCGTTTGAATCGCGGCCCGGGCAACTGGCTATGGCACGCGCCGTTGAGCAGGCGCTCGAAGAGAAGCGACATCTGATCGTTGAAGCTGGAACCGGAACCGGCAAGACACTAGCTTACCTGCTGCCGGCCTTGCGATCCGGACGCCGGGTAATTGTCTCCACCGGGACCAAAGCGCTGCAGGATCAGCTCATCTCGCGGGACATTCCCTTTCTTGAGTCGTTGCTGGGACCACTGCGCGTCTGCGTTATGAAAGGTCGCTCCAATTATCTTTGCCGCCATAAACTGGTCACTCTCGGCCGCCAGCCCGTGCTGACTGGACTGGATCTGCAGAGACAGTTCAGCCGGATTCTGACCTGGGAGCAGGAGACGGTAACCGGCGATCGCTCCGAACTGGCAGACCTGCCAGAAGCCAGTGAACTGTGGTCACGCCTGGATGCACGCAGCGAAGCCTGCCTGGGATCGACCTGCCCGGACTACCAGCGATGCTTTATTACGGAGATGCGGCGCAAGGCACTGGAAAGCGACCTCATCATCGTGAATCACCACCTTTTTTTTGCGGATCTGGCAGTGCGGCGCGAGGCTGCCGGGGCACCCGACGCCGGCGTTCTGCCGGAGGCCGCTGCCGTCATCTTCGACGAAGCCCATGAGCTGGAATCGGTGGCCAGCAGCTACTTTGGAATCGCAGTCAGCAATCAGAGATTTGAAAATCTGGCCCACGATCTGGAGGCAGTCTACCGGGAGCATCCGGATACCGCGGCGCAGATGCATTTCTCCGCTCAGCATATGCTGGAGCGGTCACGCATCTTCTTCCAGCTTTTGCCCATTGCCGAGGATGGCCGTCAGCCATTTCAGCAGCGCGAGGAGTTTCTGGAGACCAGCGGCGACCTCTACCTCAGCGTACGCAGCTCGCTGCTGCGACTGGAAGCAGAGTTGGATCAGCTGCGCAGTGTGGATGAATCGGCAGGGCTGCGCAGGCGCATTGCACAGCTTCGCTCCGAGCTGGAGTTTGTTCTGGAGTCGCACTCGGGCAACATGGTCTATTGGCTGGAGCGGCGCACGGCAGGCGGACTGCGGCAGCAGATGCGCACCACCTTGATTCAAGCCACTCCCATCGACGTGTCCACACTGCTGGAAGACCATTTGTTTGAGAGTATCCCAAGCGTAATCCTGACCTCAGCCACCCTGACAGTGCAGGGCGGGTTCGAGCATATCTGCTCTCGGCTCGGTCTGCGGGATGCCCGTCAGCTCATTGTGCCTTCCCACTTCCGCTATGAGGAACAGGCGCTGCTCTATCTGCCACCCCAGATGCCCGATCCACGCTCTCCTGACTTCCAAAGCGAGGCCGTCGCCTGCATCGAACGCGTGCTGGAGATTACCCAGGGCCGGGCCTTCTGTCTGTTCACCAGTTACAACCAGATGCAGGAGATCAGCGAGAGGCTGCAGTCGAGAATCGGATTTCCCATCCTTCTCCATGGAACTGCGCCGCGCAATATTCTGCTGCAGCGCTTCCGGGAAACTCCCAATGCGGTGCTGTGCGGAACCTCCAGCTTCTGGCAGGGCGTGGACGTGCAGGGCGAAGCGCTAAGCTGCGTCATCATTGATCGGCTGCCATTCGCCGTACCGAATGATCCGGTGGTTGCCGCGCGCATGCAGGCAATTGAAGAGGCCGGCGGCAACCCCTTTTACGAGTATCAGATTCCATCTGCTGTCATCACTCTGAAGCAGGGATTCGGTCGTCTGATCCGCTCGCTCGAGGATCGCGGCTTGCTTGTGCTGCTGGACCCGCGCATCCGGCAGAAGCAGTACGGAAGGGTCTTTCTGGACAGCCTGCCGCCGTACCGCCAGACCCGGGATCTCAGCGTGGTTGAGGAGTTCTTCGCCGCAAAACCGGAGTAAGACTGAGGCGAAAAGATCTTGTGACAGAAGCAATACCTCCCCCGGCGGAAGGTGGTCACGATCAAAGTCTCTCGGGTATGATCGTTCGGGATGGAAACCATGACAACAGCGACAACACCCTTTGTGAATGAACCGTTTACCAATTTTGCGGATCCGCAGCAGGCCGCAGCCATGCGCGCGGCGCTTTCCGCCGTCTCCGTGGAACTCGGGCGTGAGTATCCACTCGTCATCGGTGGCCGCCAGATCACGACCCGCGGCAAGATCCAGTCCATCAATCCCGCACGTCCGGCACAGATTGTGGGCGTTCATCAAAAGGCCGAGAGCGAACATGCGCAGCAGGCCATGGATGCCGCACTCGAAGCCTTCCCTGCCTGGAGTCAAACATCGGCTGCCGATCGGGCAGCTCTTCTATTCCGCGCCGCAGAGATCATCCGCAGCCGCAAGCACACCTTCTCCGCCTGGTTGGTGTACGAGGTCGGCAAAAACTGGGCAGAAGCCGACGCAGATACAGCGGAAACGATTGACTTTCTGGAGTTTTACGGGCGTGAGGCTCTGCGTCTGGATCAGGCAACCACGCCCATTCAGTTTCCCGGCGAACGCAATCTGCTTCGCTATATCCCGCTTGGGGTTGGCGCCATCATTCCACCCTGGAACTTTCCGTTTGCCATCATGGCCGGCATGACCAGCGCCGCCATTGTGACCGGAAATACGGTCATCCTGAAGCCTTCCAGTGATTCGCCAACCATCGCGGCACAGTTCCTGAATGTGCTGGAGGCGGCAGGGCTGCCTGCCGGAGTGGTGAATTTCTGTCCCGGATCGGGTGCAACCTTCGGCAACACCATCGTGGAACACCCCAAGACTCGCTTCATCGCCTTCACCGGCTCCAAGGCCGTGGGGCTGGATATCCACGAGCGAGCGGCACGCACCCAGCCCGGGCAAATATGGATCAAGCGGACCGTGATGGAGATGGGCGGCAAAGACTCCATCCTGGTCTGCGCCGACGCGGATCTGGATGCGGCGGCAGATGGAATTGTCGCTTCCGCGTTTGGCTTCAGTGGGCAAAAGTGTTCTGCCTGCTCGCGCGCTATTCTGGAAGCCCCCATCTACGAAACCATGGTGGAAAAGATCCGCGAGCGCGTTTCCCGGCTGACGGTCGGGGATCCGGCGGAAAACCCCAACATGGGCCCGGTGGTCAATCAGGCAGCCATGCAGAGCATTCTGGCCTACATGGAAACCGGCAAGGCCGAAGGACGGCTGATCGCCGGCGGAAAGGCAGTAGCCAATGCCGAAGGTGGATTTTTCCTGGAACCCACGGTGATCGCCGATATTTCCCCGAACGCCGTAATCTCTCAGGAGGAGATTTTTGGCCCCGTCCTGGCCCTGATTCGTGTGGATGACTTTGAACAGGGGCTGACCGTGGCCAACAATACCGAGTACGGCCTGACGGGAGCCATTTATACCCGCGACCGATCACGCCTGGACCGCGCAACCCAGGAGTTCCATGTCGGCAACCTGTACCTGAACCGCAAGTGTACCGGAGCCATGGTGGGCGCGCATCCTTTTGGGGGATTCAACATGAGCGGAACGGACTCCAAAGCAGGCGGACCCGACTATCTGCTGCTCTTCACCCAGGCCAAATCCATTGCCGAACGGCTCTGACCGGTCACAATCGAGCACGCGACAAACAGCCTGCATTCCAGCGCAGAAGCGGAATGCAGGCTGTACCATGTGCACGGATAAACGAGGGATACAGCGTCAGGCACTGACTGGATTCGGATTGAGCTTACTGCAAGACTCTGAGTATGCGGGATCGCTGGTTCAGGCGCGTCCCATCAGCTCTTGTTCCGTCTCGATCGCGCGTAATGCGGATCGCTTTTCGATGTACATCACACCAAAGACCAGACCGACAATGAAGCAACCGAGGGCGGCATACTCCACTCGGGTCAAGGTCTCATCCTCCTGCACCGTCTCAAAGACGGTCACGCCATGAATCTCGCGCGGCGTCATCCGCAGCGACTGCGGATCGGGAATTCGCGGCAACGTGGCCAGATAGCTGGTGGAAAGTATGGTGCTGACCACGAGACCAAAAATGCCCGGAACTAGAAACAGCAGCGAAAAGAACTGCAGTAGCGACAACGAGTTATTCTTGTCTGTTTTCATATGAAGCCACACAATCCCAAATCCACAGAGTCAAATCGACCTTAAATAGACCACAGCATGCGCTGCATGACGCTCATGGAAACATACTGCTCAACAGAAATCCGATGCCCTACCCGATGGTTAACGATCAGAAATTATGCCGCGAACTAAATCTTCTCCAGCACGGGTGGCTCTACTTTCGGCTGGATTCTGCCAGTGTATGGAGTGCTCCACCCCGTCCGGAAACCAATTCCATACTCATTTAATCGGAAATGGAAGTACCTGATTCGTCAAGACTAACTTGAGTAACAGCCTTCAGAAATAAAGTAACGCCTAGAATGCAAAATGATTACCAATAATGTAGCTACTGGTTACCTTCGGATATTCCGTGCTTCCTTGCCTGCACACGACTCGCCTCAAAACTGGCTATACTCCATCTTCCATCCGGGTCGCGAACGTAAACGTGGGTATAGCGATACCGACCATCGAGGGGAGTATCGTCGTCGGTCCCGTGCAGTTCTGCCACGGAAGTGACAACAGCTGTTTGTGCAAAGATACGCACCTTCTGCTCGGAAAGTGCCAGTTCCGTGATGCGGAGCGTGCCGGCGTGAATCTCCTGAAGTGTTTCCGTGCGGCTTTCGATCGCGCCGTTGGCTCCGATCCCCATATAGTCGGAGTTAAGCAGCTTGCTCAGCGTCTGCGTGTCCTGGCGCAGTAATGCCACGCGCCACTGCTGCTCCAGTTGCAGAACCTGGCGGCGGTATTCATGCTTTTGGCCGCGCGGCACTGGCGCAGTTGCCGAAGGAAAGACAGCAAGCCGGGCCGCTGCGCTTGCGGGCATGACACAGGCAATAAAACTGGCAAAAGCCAACAGCAGAACCGGT
>JAKBAG010000168.1 GCA_021809235.1 Acidobacteriota bacterium | reverse complement strand
CCAGGTCCACCTCCGGCAACTGGCGCGCAATCTCCAGCCCGCAAGTCGCCTGCCCGGCGATGACGTCAGCGTCGTCGTAGGGCGGAATGGTGATGTAGCCATGGCGGCGCACCAGCTCTTCGCTCTTCGCCAGCCGTTCGCTGGAGGCAACGCCGACATCGACGACTTCAGCGCCCAGCGCCAGTGTGGCTGCACGCTTGATGGCCGGGGCGTTCGAGGGCATGACGATGACCGCCGTGGCGCCCACCGCGCGCGCCGCATACGCCACGCCCTGCGCGTGGTTGCCGCTCGAGTAGGTGATCACGCCGCGCCGAATCTCCTCCGGTGACAGCTGCAAAATCCGATTCGCCGCCCCGCGCAGCTTGAAGCTCCCGATCGGTTGCAGGCTCTCGGCCTTCAGCCAGCAACTGCGCCCGGCCAGCTCCGCCGCAAACGACCCGAACTCCGCCCGCACCAGCGGCGTCTCCACAATCAACGGCGCAATCCGCGCCGCCGCTTCCGCAATCTTCGCCAGAGAAACAAGCTCGCTCATTGCTCTCTATGGTACATAGGCAGGAGGTAGCTTTTCACTCGCCGTCTCCGCCTGCCAGACAATGCCGACAATCTTCCACTGTCCGTCGATCCTGGCCGCCTGAATGGAATTGATCCCGCGCACCGTCACCGGAGCATCGGGCCGATTCATGCGCAGAACATACGTGCTCCAAAGCTGGGCCAGATGGCCAAAACGCTCTGTCTGCACCTTCACCTGCTGCTCATAAAATGCCGGAACCGTCGCAGCCTTGACGTGCGCTGTCCAGTCGTCGAGCGTAAGGACGCTCAGCGTGACCGCCCCGTCCGGCTTCGGTGTGATGACCTTCAGGCGAGCGTCCGGCGTAAACAGGGCGCGCATACAGGCGCGATCCTTGTTCACCGGACCGGAGACCGCCGCGTCCAAAGCCTGCGGAAGCTGGCTCAGCGAAGTGACCGGCGCACAGACGGCGGGGGCCGCAGGCATCCCCTGCGTCGCAGCCGCGCAGCAGGCCGAAAACCCAACCAGAAGAATAGCCGAGAACAACGTGTGTTTGCGCATGGACGGATTGTAACCGTCCTGCGCACACGGGAGAAAATGCGTTTTCAGACTTCCATCACCACCGGCAGAATCATCGGCCTGCGCCCGGTGGATTTCTGAATGAACCGCTTCAGGTCCACGCGCAGCTTTTCCTTCACCACGCCGTAATCGGATTTCTCCTCCGGACTCAGCGACTCCAGCGTCTTCAGCATCACCTGGCGCGCCGCATCGGCGATATCCGCGCCTCCAAAGCCACGCATGATCACCTCCGGCTGCCGCTCCACTGACCCCGTCCGCAGATTGATCGCCACCACCGCCAGCACAATCCCGTCCTCGGAGAGCGTCCGGCGATCCTTGATCACCAGGTCCTCCACCACGTCAATCGACGAGCCGGAGTCGATCAGCACACGCCCGGCCGTCACCTTGCCGTTCTTCCGCGCCTGGGACTTGTCCAGCTCCAGCACATCGCCGTCCTCGATCACAATCGCTGACCCGATCGCACCGGTCTCCTGCGCCACCCTGGCATGCTTGCGCAGATACCGATAGTCGCCATGCACCGGGATAAAGTACTCCGGCCGCACCAGGTTAATCAGCAGCCGCAACTCTTCCTGGCTGCCGTGGCCGCTGACGTGAATCAGTCCCGCCGACCCATCGTCAGAGATCACCTGCGCCTCACGCCGGGCCAGGTGGTCAATCACGCGATAAATCGCCTTCTCATTGCCGGGTATGATCCGCGAGCTCAGAATCACCGTATCTCCGGCATCAATCCGGGCATGCTTGTGGCTGTCGACCGCAGCCCGGCTCAGCGCGCTCATCGGCTCGCCCTGCGTCCCGCTGATCAGCACCATCAACTCGTCAGGCGGAATATCCCGCATCTGTCCCGGCTGTACCATCAGCCCCGGCGGAATATCCAGATACCCAAGGTCCTGCGCAATCTCCGCGCT
This sequence comes from Acidobacteriota bacterium, assembly GCA_021809235.1. GTDB lineage: Bacteria > Acidobacteriota > Terriglobia > Terriglobales > Acidobacteriaceae > Acidicapsa. The sequence continues at coordinate 4,625 of JAKBAG010000168.1, read as the reverse complement.
TTCGTTCATCGACCGGCCCACAATCGCCACCCGCCGACCATGCGCCCGCGCCAGCTCCAGCGCAATCCGCATCCGGTAGATCGACGACGAGAAGCAGCTGAAGAAGATCCTCCGCTTGGCCTGCGAAACAATCTCGTCCAGCCGCGGCTTCACCGCCCACTCGCTCGGCGTAAACCCTTGCCGCTCCACGTTGGTCGAGTCCTGCAGCAGCGCCAGCACACCCCGCTTGCCATACTCGGCAAAGGTATGCAGATCAAACGACTTGCCATCCGGCGGCGACAGATCAATCTTGAAGTCGCCCGTATGAATCACCACCCCCACCGGCGTCTCAATCGCCAGCGCAATGCAGTCCACCAGCGAGTGCGTCACCCGGATCGGCTCAATCGTAAACGGACCAATCGTAAACTTCCGCTTCGGCTCAATCTCGATCAGCTCTGTCTCGTCCAGCAGGTGATGCTCTTCCAGCTTGCCTTCCACATAGGCCAGCGTGAACTCGGTGGCATAGACCGGAACCTTGATCTCCTGCAGCATCCACGGCAGACCACCAATATGGTCCTCATGGCCGTGCGTGAGTAGAATGCCACGAACATGCGCTTTGTTTTCAATCAGGTAGGTGAGGTCCGGAACCACCACGTCCACACCCAGAAGCTCCGACTCCGGGAACATCAGCCCGGCATCGATGACGAGAATTTCGTCCTTCCATCGCAGGGCCATGCAGTTCATCCCGAACTCACCAACCCCGCCCAGCGGAATAATTTTCAGTTTTTCGCTTTGCATCGTATTCTCTTCGATGCTAACACTGAAGCCGGATGCGCTGCTGCGGCAGCGGCAGAAGCCAGTAACGCCCGGCACTACCTCGCGATTTCAGGTCTATTTTAGATAAGAATGTAGAAAATTGATCGCGCAGGAGAACAGACTGGAGAACCATATTCTGGTTCTACGATTGATGATATTCCGCTGCTTCATTGAGTTCAATAGCTCTCCGTGCCGTGAGCGCCGAAATTGCAGCTAAATCATTGACAATATATATATTGCTTATATATTTTGGTTTGCTATTTATAAATTGCTAAAATTATTATTTATGACTATATTTATATTGTCAGGATGATTCCATGCACAATGAATTTCGAGAACTCCGACTTCAGCAACTCGACCGCAGCCTTGCGCGATTTCCAGCCGCGCAGGCGATTCCACGTCCGCCGAAGGGCTGGATTCGCGCAATTCGCGAGGCGCTTGGCGTCACATCCAGCGAGATTGCGATGCGAATGGGAACAAGCAGGCAACTTCCACTGCAACTGGAAAAGAGTGAAGCGGCAGATCGCATCACACTGAAGAGCCTGCGCGCGGCAGCCGATGCGCTGGAGTGCGATCTTGTCTATGCGCTGGTGCCGCGCGCGGGAAAGTTGACGGATACCGCGAGGGCACGCACGCTGGCTGAGGCCCGGAAGTTGGTGGCCCGTGTGGAGCACTCGATGACGCTGGAAGACCAGGCCGTCGGCCATCTGGAAGAAGCTGCAATGGCCGAAGCGCGTCGGATACGGAGGCGCGGAGAACGATGAATCTGTTTGCCGCAGGGGAGGGCAATACACCGCTCTCGCCGGACGAAGAGAACGATCTGATTCCCCCGCTGGCAACGAAGCAAGAGCTAAATGAGTGGGAGCGGCAGAATATCTTGCGGGCGACGCACTGGGCGCTGGCGTCACGCAATTTGAGGCGCAATGATCCGTTGGACGAAGCATATCTGCGCAAGCTGCATCAGCGGATGTTTGACAAGACGTGGAAGTGGGCTGGCAGATATCGAACAACGGAAAAGAATCTAGGAGTTCACTGCTATCGAATCCGTGAGGATATTGCGATTCTTCTGGGCGACGCGCGCTTTTGGCTGGAACATGGCACCTTTGCGCCGGATGAACTGGCTGTACGTTTTCATCATCGCCTGGTGTCGATTCATCCCTTTGCCAATGGAAACGGACGACATGCGCGGTTGATGGCCGATGTGATCGCGAGCAGGTTGGGTAGGCCCGCATTCTCATGGGGCAGTGCTGAGATTGCCAGCGCAGGCCAAGTCCGCAGGACATATATCGAAGCGCTGCAAAGTGCGGACAGTGGCGATATCAAGCCGCTGCAAAGATTTGCGCGTTCGTAGCGGGTGGCATGGCGAGAAACCGGCACAACGACGAACCGTTGCGTCAGCTGAGCGACCGCATATATCTGGCTGCACTCTCGACATGATCAGGATCGACCCATCGGGTCGGGCTACGCTGGAAACTGAGCTTGCCGCCAAATGTGCCAAATATTTTTTACATTTCCGGTGAAAGCACCTTGAGCGGCAGCCCGTTTTTGTCGCGTCCCAACTTACTGATGCACACCGCCGTCTCAAGGAGTCGACTTTGTTCTGAGCCCTTCACCAATACCAGCTCGTTCCTTTGCTTCTCGAAGACCCTCCGATGGCGTACATGGAAGTTCTTTGCAAAGAGCGTTCGCAACTGTTCGTCGTCGAACGAATCTGCTCTTCCAGCCGCCAGAACTTCAAAGTATCCAATCAGATAAAGCGCCGGGGCCGATCTTTGATCCCAACCCTCAAGACCGCAATAGAAAATGAGCATATCGCCTTTTTCAAGATGGCGCAGGCCAGCTTTGGGCGGCGTCGGGTCGCCGTAGGTGAACGACTCAAACTCCGGATCCAAGTGAATCGGCTGGCTTGCCATCGCATCGCGGCGAGCTTGCGGAAAATACTCGATCAGCTTCCGGTTCTTGCGACCCGTCGTGTTCCCGTACGTCTGCTCATTGACACCCAGCTTTTCGAACTTATCTGGGATCGGAATGAACTCGAAAGAACCATCTTTGAACAACGGTCCTTGCAAGCCTCCAGAACCGCTGTCAATTCCAACTCGAAGCATCGCGACTTTCATCAGTTCAGCACCCGCACTTTGCGGAGTCATTCTTTTTCTTGGCTGGAATAGGTCCTGGTTTTGGGATGTTTTTGCCCTCCTCGGCCCAGCGTAGTAAACGCTGAACTTCACGTTGCATCTCCTCCTTGGGAAGGTTTTGCGACAAAACGTAGCGTACGTGTTTTTCTACAAACATATAGCTGAAAAGTTCTGGCGCTCTGTCCTGCAAAGTTGGGCCGACCTCGTCCAAGCGGCGGAAGATTTCAAACTGTAAAACCGGACCTTTCTTTGTCTCAACCACTTTTTCAGGTCCGATTCCGATCCAGTTCACCTTCATGGCTATCTCTTCGTGACCTCTGTCGGGGCGTTTTCCGCCAACTCCGATCACCGCTTCAAAGTCGTACCCGCGGACCCTACCCATGCAGTGGTTGATCCCGAATCTGCCTGAGTCGTCGGGATCGCCTCGGTGTGTTCTCTTATATATCAGCGTCTTCAAGGGCGATTTCACAGATTACTCCCCCTTTTTGTTCAGTCTTATGGGTGGCTCAGCCATGCTCGCCCAATATGTACCAACACCGATGACGGGGAGCACTGACTCACTCACCAATCACCGCAGCCACTCCTCCAGCGCCGTCGCCAGATCCGTCTTCTCATCCCGGTACTTCACAATCACCGGCGCATACAGGCTCAAACCCCAGTCTTCGCCCTGGCTTCCGCGCCGCACCGCACGCGACCCCGGCACCACCACCGCACGCGCCGGAATCCGCAGCGGCATCTCCGCGCTGGCCCGCAGAATCTCTCCGCGCACCAGGTCATACACCGGCGTCCCCCGCGTCAGAATCGTTCCCGGAGCCAGCACCGCACCGGCGCCAACGATCGTCCCTTCATACACGCCCGTATTGCCGCCCACCAGCGCATCGTCTTCCACAATCACCGGACTGGCGTTCACCGGCTCCAGCACGCCGCCAATCTGCGCCGCCGCGCTCAGGTGAACCCGCCGCCCAATCTGCGCGCACGAACCCACCAGAGCATGGGAGTCCACCATCGTCCCCTCGTCCACATACGCGCCCACGTTCACATACATCGGCGGCATGCACACCACCCCCCGCGCCAGATACGCGCCCGACCGCACACTCGACCCGCCCGGAACCACGCGAATCCCATCGCCGGCCGCAAACCGCCGCGCCGGGTAGGTGCTCTTGTCCACAAACGAGAGGCCATCGCCTGCCATCTCCGCCAATGCGCCCAGCCGAAACCCCAGCAGAATCCCGCGCTTCACCCACGCATTCACGCGCCAGCCCGTCGCCGATGCCGCATCCGGCTCTGCGGCGCGCACCCATCCCTGCTCCAGCGCCTGGCGCAGCGCGCCAAAATGCTCCATCGCCTCCGCGCGCTGGGAATCCTCCAGCGCAGGCAGGACAAACAGCGCATCCAGCGCCTCAGCCAGAGGGGCAAAATCCATGGTCGACGAAGTCGCCGGGGCGGACATTCCAGCAGATACCGTAGAGGCGGAAGACATGCACCCAGTGTAGCCGATACCCGATTCCAGACCCATTCCGGCTCAGGTAGCAGTGTGCTCTTTTGCCCGCTCCTCGCGCAATCGCGGGAACAAATACAGCAGCATTTGCGTAGGAAGAAAGGACTGTCATCGGGAATGTCCGACCGGCTCACCCAGGCACTCCCGGTCGGATTCCGCAAACCGGCCGCTCCGGAATGCGTCCAAAACGGCAGGGC
>JAKBAG010000167.1 GCA_021809235.1 Acidobacteriota bacterium | reverse complement strand
TTACCTGCGCTTTGTCCGCACGATCACTGCGCGCAGCTGCTCAGGAAAACGACGATCCGCAACCGCAGGATCGAGTTGAGTTCGGGTTGATGAAGTTGAAGCCCTGGCGCATCAGCGTCTGCTCATAATCAAGCGTCATCCCGTGCAGATAGAGAAAGCTTTTGGGGTCCACAAAGATGCGCACGCCATCGAACTCATAAATCCGATCCCGCTCCCGTGGCTGGGTATCGAAGCGGATGCTGTAGGACAGTCCCGAGCATCCTCCGCCCAGCACGCCCAGCCGCAGTCCGCCCTCGGTCGGCGAAATGCCTTCCTTGGCCATGGCCGCGCGAATCCGCTCCACGGCACGCGGCGTCACGGTAATACCCTTGTTGCCTACCTGCGGCACCTCGGACACTGCGGCAGAAGCCCCGATCTGTACCATCTGCTCCATTGCGTCTTCACTCCGTACAGCCTGAGCCAGCCGGCATGGTACCGGCTGGCCAGCCCACATTACTGCGCTGCCACGGCCTCAGTTTCGGCCACGCCATTCTTCTTCTTCCAGTCGCTGATCGCCGCACGAATCGCATCCTCGGCCAGCACCGAGCAGTGAATCTTCACCGGCGGCAGCGCCAGCTCCTTCACGATGTCGGTGTTCTTGATCTCCAGCGCCTCGGCCACCGTCTTACCCTTCACCCACTCGGTCGCCAGCGAGGAGCTGGCAATGGCCGAGCCGCAGCCAAAGGTCTTGAACTTCGCCTCTTCGATCACCTGCGTCTCCGGGTTCACGCGGATCTGCAGCCGCATCACGTCGCCGCACTCCGGTGCGCCTACCAGGCCCGTACCAACTTCGCTGGCGGACTTGTCGAGCGAGCCCACGTTGCGGGGATTGTTGTAGTGGTCCACTACCTTGTCGCTGTATGCCATGATTCCTGCTCCTTCCGGTTGTCTCTGTCCTGTTGATCGGCACAGCCCGAGCCGCACCGCAATGTCATCGTCGTCAGTGTGCAGCCCACTCGATCTTCGAGAGGTCAATGCCTTCCTTGACCATCTCGTAGAGCGGGGAAAGCTCGCGCAGCTTCTTCACAATGCCAATCACCTTGTCGGCCACATAATCGCACTCGGCCATGGTGTTGAACCGGCCCAGTCCAAAGCGAATCGAGCTGTGCGCCACATCATCGCCCAGTCCCAGCGCCTTCAGCACGTAGGACGGCTCCAGCGTCGCCGACGTGCAGGCCGAACCACTGGAAACCGCCACATCGTTGATGCCCATCAGCAGGCTCTCGCCTTCCACGTAGATGAAGCTCATGTTCAGGTTGCCGGGCAGCCGGTGCTCCCACGATCCATTCACCTCCACGTAGTCCAGCTCGGCCTCCATGCGCGCCCGCAAATGATCGCGCATCGCCCGCAGACGCTCTGCCTCGGTCGCCATCTCCTGCATCGCAATCTCGCAGGCCTTGCCCAAGCCCACAATCCCCGGCACATTCAGCGTGCCGGAGCGCATGCCGCGCTCATGGCCGCCACCGTCAATCTGCGCTGCAATCTGCACCCGCGGATTCCGGCGCCGCACATACAGTGCTCCCACACCCTTCGGGCCATAGATTTTATGCGCTGTCAGCGACAGCACGTCGATATTCATAGCCTGCACATCCACCGGAACCTTGCCCACCGCCTGCACGGCGTCGGTGTGGAAGATCACGCCTTTTTCGTGGCAGATTTTGCCAATCTCGGCCACCGGCTGCAGGACTCCAATCTCGTTATTGGCGCTCATGATCGTCACCAGGATCGTCTTGTCGTCGATGGCCCGGCGCAGATCGTCCAGATCGATCAGTCCATCGGCCTTCACCGGCAGATACGTCACCCGATAGCCGTACTTCTCCAGCCGCTTGCAGGTGTCCAGCACGGCCTTGTGCTCGGTCACCTGGGTGATGATGTGGTTGCCGCGTTCGCGATACATCTCGGCAATGCCCTTGATCGCCAGGTTGTTGCTCTCCGTCGCGCCGGAGGTGAAGATGATCTCCTTGGCCGTTGCCCCAATCAGCCGCGCAATCTGTTCGCGCGCCTGCTCGACGGCCTGCTCGGCCTCCCAGCCAAAGGAATGGTTGCGGCTGGCCGCGTTGCCAAACTTTCCGCTGAAATAGGGCAGCATCGCCTCCAGCACACGCGGGTCCATCGGACTGGTCGCATGGTTGTCCATGTAGATCGGCAGGGTCACGCCCTCCGGCACCACTGGATTGATTGTCCCGTTGCTCATCGTCCCATCGTTCATCGCTGTTCTCTCCATCCTTGTCGCGAAGCTCCTCTCAATCCGGGCTCCGCGCAATCTTGTTCCTTCACCTGCGCCGCCTCACACCCCCTGGGAGTGCAGCAGCGTCACCAAACCATCCTGACCGCGTGCTGCGGCCGTATCGGCATCCACCAGGTCATAAACACTGATGCTCTTCAGCACCCCGGCAATGCTCTCATTCACCCGCGCCAACGGTTCCTTGATCGTGCAATTCGGCTCCAGATCGCAGGACTTGCTCCCCTTCGTGCAGGAGGTGATGAACAGCGGTCCATCGATCGCATGAATCACCTCAAAGGCGGAAATCTGCTGCGCCTGCCGCGAGAGCGCATAGCCGCCGTTCATGCCCGCATGCGAGCGCAACAGGCCTACTTTCGTCAGCCGCTGCAGCACCTTGGCCAGCAGCTGCGGCGGAATCCCATAGGTGTCTGCAATATCCTTCGCGCTGACCGAAACCGAATCCGGGTGCTCGGCCAGATACTTCAGCGCCATCAACCCGTAATCCGCTTTTTTCGTTAGTCGCAGCACGTCGTCACCCTGCTCCCCAATCCGATGCCCACCCGTCCACCGCCTGTATCCCGACGATTCCGAAGCAGAAACCGGACTAGTTCAGTCCTGATTCAGTATAGGACTAAATTTGTCGCACTTCAAGAGATGCGCCGGTTCGCCTTCCCGAATCACTTTTCTGCGTCCCAAATTCCGTGGGGAAAGATTTTTCTTTTTTTTGCAGAAGCTGCTTCCCCATCTCCCTTGTGGGTTTTACAATCGTGCGCAACGACACCCTTTTTGTTCCGGTGCTGACGACCCTTATGAGCGCTCCGTGCAGGCATCTGCAAGTCCGTTTCGTCTCCCGCGAGGAAGACGCCGAGTTTGTCGAGTGTATGAATTGCGGCGAGGTCTTCGATGCCGCTGAGTTAAGAGATATCGCTGCGGAAGAAGACAGCGAATTGACCAGCGAAGACGCCGACGACGAAGCCAGCTAGGAATCTCGGAAGACTCTGGCTTAGGCTGCGCGCCGCTGCCCTTCGCGTGGTATCGGTCCTTCCGGGTTTGCCCCGGTCACCGTGCCAATCCGTCGCGAGACAACCAGCGCGTAGTGGAAGCCGGAGATCACCGTCAGCAGCATCGTCGCGCTGAGCGCATATCGGGCTCCCACGCCAATCCAGCTTCCGTGCGCCGGCGATCCCGTCATGCGACACAGCAGCACCATGCCCAGCGCTAGCACCTGACTCAGGCTGTTGGCCTTGCCCAGCAGCGTCGGATGAAAGTCCCGCAGGTCCGTGCTCCAGTATAGGATGCCCGCCACGCACAGCATGCCGATATCCCGCCCAAAGACCACTGCGGCAATCTCCGGCTTCAGCACGCCCATCGCTGTCAGCACCAGGAACAGGGAACTCAGCAGAATCTTGTCGGCAATGGGGTCCAGATACTGGCCCAGGCGCGTTCGCTGCTGCAGCCACCGCGCCAGCGTTCCGTCCATCGCATCGGTCAGTGCAGCCACCACAAACAGCACAAACGCCGCTTGAAACTCCCGCTCCAGAAGGGCCATCACCAGCAGCGGCGTCAGCACCACACGCAGCATCGTCAGCAGGTTTGGGGCTGTGCGCAGGGGATTCAGACGACGCTCCGCCGACATACCAGCCACGCTCATCCCCGTCGCTTCACTCCCCAGTCCCATACCCCAGCATGTTACACGATTGCAACCTGTTTTCCCTGTGTCCTACACCCCGAATCCTGCCCCTATCCCTGCACCCTTGCTTTCGGCTCGCAACCCGCTCCATATGCCAGTCCGTGCCAAATGCGATACACTGGTGACAACAGGCGCGTAGCTCAGTTGGTTAGAGCGCTACCTTGACACGGTAGAGGTCGTTGGTTCGAATCCAATCGTGCCTACCACGATTCCGCAACACCCCTTGGCAATCCATCCAAAACAGCAAAGCCGCCCACGAGGAGCGGCCTGCCGTTTTTGTTTTTTGCTCCCGGAGGATTCGTCGAGCCTCTGGTATGCGGCATGGGGAACAGCCCTAGCGCGTCCCGACGGCTTCCAGCTCGGTCAGGCGTCGGCTGAGCAACGCCTCCAGCTTTTCCAGCGCCGCACTGAAGCCCTCAATGCCTTCCTTCAGTTTGTCCGTTGCCATGCGATCCTCGGCATGCATGCGATCAAACGTTGCCCGATCCATCGCAATCTTTTCGATCGTCATTCCCTTGGCCGCCTCCGGATCCAGCTTCCGCGGCAGCTCCGCCTCGGTTGCCTCCAACTCGGCCAGCAACTGCGGAGAGATGGTCAGTAGATCGCAGCCTGCCAGTTCGCGAATCTCGCCGATATTCCGGAAGCTTGCCCCCATCACCTGGGTCTTGTAGCCGAACTTCTTGTAGTAGTTGTACACCGTGGTCACGGAATGGACGCCGGGGTCGTCGGCACCGGCATACTCCTTGCCCGTCTCCTTCTTGTACCAGTCCAGAATCCGGCCCACAAACGGGGAAATCAGCGTCACCCGCGCCTCTGCGCAGGCAATTGCCTGATGCAGACCAAACAGTAGAGTCAGGTTGCAGTGGATCCCTTCCTTTTCCAGCACTTCAGCCGCGCAGATTCCCTCCCAGGTCGAGGCAATCTTCACCAGCACGCGCTCGCGCCCAATCCCGGCCGCATCGTACTGTGCAATGATCTCGCGCGCCTGGGCAATCGTAGCCTCCGTGTCAAAGGAAAGCCGCGCATCCACCTCCGTCGAGACTCGGCCCGGCACAATCGCCAGAATCTTCTTGCCGAAGGCAATGGCCAGCCGCCGGAACGCCAGATTGGCCACCTTGGCCTCATCGGCTGCAGTTCCCAGCTCCTTGCGCGCCTCCAGCAGCACCCCGTCCACGATTGACTGATACTGCGGCAGCTGTGCTGCGGCTGTAATCAGCGACGGATTCGTCGTCGCATCCTGAGGACGAAACTTCTCCATCGCCTCAATGTCGCCTGTATCGGCCACCACCACTGTCATTGCCCGCAACTGTTCCAGCAGATTCTTTGCCACGTTCTCCTCCTCAGGGGGAATGTTTTGCTTCCTGCAGACCGCTGCCTCAAAGTCTACTCCCGTTTAGATGCCAAACGATGAAATCACGTCTGCTTCCGATCCCACTTTGGGCCATCCCCACCCGGCTCAGGGTTTTTCCGCGGCAAAGCAATTCCTCAGCGTACCCACCCCGGCCACACTCACCGTGACGCAGTCTCCTGCCTGAACCGGACCCACTCCGGCCGGAGTCCCGGTCAGCAACAGGTCGCCCGGCTCCAGCGTAATAGCCGCCGTAATGTAGGTCAGCAGCTCGCGCAGGGAAAACAGAAAATCCGCCGTCGTTCCATGCTGGCGCAGCTCGCCATTCACGCGCGTCTCCACCACCAGACCCGCGGCAATCTCCGGCTCGCCCACTGCCGTCTGCACCACCGGACCCACCGGGCAGAATCCGTCAAAGCCCTTGGCCCGCGTCCACTGCCCATCCTTCTTCTGCAGATCACGCGCCGTCACGTCGTTGGCCACCGTTACGCCATGCAGATAGGGCCGCAGATCCTCGCCTGCCTGCAACCGGCGCATCCGGCGCCCGATCACCACCGCCAGCTCGCCCTCGTAGTCCACGCGCGCCGAGACCTGCGGCATCTCCACCACGCCTCCGCAGCCTAGCAGCGACGAAGGCGGCTTCAGAAACAGTAGCGGCTCGCTGGGCACCTCATTGCCCAGTTCCTTGGCATGGTCACGATAGTTCCGCCCCACGCAGACAATCTTCGATGGCGTCACCGGCGCCAGCAGCTTCGCGCTGTCCAGCAGCAAAGGCTCGGCCAGCACCTGCTCCGGCTCCAGCCTCCAAGGCGAGGCCAGTAGCGCCGTCACCCACAACGCGCCATCACGCTCCTCGACCAGTCCCCACGCCGCGCTTCCTGCCCATTCCATCCGGCAATAGTGCATCCCATCCTCCTCCTGAAATCCTGTCTCCGTCGCAACCTGGCAATCCCAACCTGCCTACGGCTCCGTCCGTACGCTCACGCTCGCAGAGGCCGCACTCGTATTTCCATGCCGATCCACGGCACGCACGGTGTAGCGATATGTGCTGCCCGGCTGCACCTGTCTATCGGAGTATCCCGGTACCGCCACACCCTCGGCCAGCCGAGTCCAGGGCGAAGTATCTCCCTGGCTCGTGCCCTCTGGTATCAGGCTGCGTTCCACCACATACCCCGCCAGATCCGGCTCCATATCCGGCGCCCAGGACAGATCGACGCTATGCGTGGTCTCGCTGTAGATGGCCACCAGTCCCTTCGGCACCGCCGGCGGAAACACATCCCGCGTATCCACCACCACCGGCGCATTCGGCGCGCTGGCCACCGCAATCTCGCTGCCATCGCTTCCACTCGTACTCC
>JAKBAG010000166.1 GCA_021809235.1 Acidobacteriota bacterium | reverse complement strand
CGGATTCATCGGTCGCGAGGACGGCCCGGATGTTTTCGTGCATTACACGGCTATTCAGGTGGATGGATACAAGTCGCTGAAGGAAGGCGATGCCGTGGAATTCGACATCATCGTGGGCCAGAAAGGCCCTCAGGCAGATGCGGTCGTTCGCTACAAATCCTCCTCCAAGGATGAAGCTGCCTGAGATCATTCCCTCCGGATGCAACCGGAGTCGGCCTATGCCTAAGTCTTCACAGACCCATTCGTAAGGGTCGGCGTACTCCGGCAGAATCCTCCATTGCTTCCGAAGGAAATCTCCGGAGCCCGTCCGTCATGCGCGCTATGATACTTCTGCAAGCGCACGCTGCAGGAAGCCTCGCACATGACCAATCAGAATCTCGCCCAACTGCTCGAGGAAACCGCCGACCTTCTCGAGATTGACTGCGGAGATTCCTTTCGCATTCGCAGTTACCGCCGCGCTGCCGAAGCCGTTGCGCAGAGCACGGTAGCCATTGCCTCGCTCGTCGATACTCCGGAGCAGCTACTGGAGATTCCCGGCATCGGCAAGGGCATGGCAGCCAATCTTCAGGCTGCGGTCAGGGATCAATCCATTCCCCTGCGCGACGAACTGCTGGCCCGCTATTCCAGTCGCATTCTTGAACTGCTGCAGCTGCCCGGCATGGGCCCCAAAACCGTGCGCATGCTCTGGGACGCGGCACAGATTGCCAGCATCGATGCGCTCGAAGCTGCCATTCAGGATGGGCGGCTGAGTGGACTGCCGCGCATGGGAGACAAACAGCTCGCCAAGCTTCTCAAGGGGATTCAGGACTACCGCAAAAGCTCCGGTCGTTTCCGCATCGATCATGTGGAAGCGGCCTGGCAGGCTCTTGAGACCTACCTTTCCGCCTTTCCCGGGGTGGAGCGCGTCACCGCTGCCGGCTCGCTGCGGCGCGGTCGCGAGACGGCAGGCGACCTGGACATTCTGGTCACCGGTCCTGCCTGCGAACCCGGCGCCACAGCTCCGCTGGTGGAGACTGTCGCCCAATATCCCGGCATCCGCGACCTCATTGCGCGAGGAGACAACAAGATTAGTTTTTATCTGCAAAACAGTCTCCAGGTCGATGTCCGCCTACTGCCGGCCAGCTCCTACGGCGCAGCGCTGCAGTACTTCACCGGATCCAAGTCTCACAATGTCGCGCTGCGGCAGCGGGCGCTGCGCATGGGCTACACCCTGAATGAGTGGGCCCTGGCCCGGGTGGAAGATGGCAGCGTCGTGGCCGCCGCCACCGAGGAGCAGATCTACGCTGCGCTCGGCCTGGACTGGATTCCCCCGGAGCTACGCGAAAACATGGGCGAGATTGAAGCCGCGCAGGCCCACAGCCTGCCGCATCTCATCACCCTGCAGCATCTGCGTGGCGATCTCCACATGCACACCCAGGCCACCGATGGCCACCACTCCATCGAAGAAATGTCCGAAGCGGCCCTTGCCCGTGGCTACGGCTACATCGCCATCACCGACCACTCCAAAAATCTGGCCATGACCAACGGCCTCAACGAAGAGCGGGCAGTGCAGCAGATTGCCCGCATCCGCGCCGTGGACCGCAGTTTCGCAGGGCGCATCCGCGTCTTCGCAGGCATTGAGGTCGACATTCTGGCTGACGGCACACTTGACCTTCCCGACGCCGTGCTCGCTCAGATGCCAATCGTCATTGCCAGCGTCCACACCGGGCTGCAGATGCCTCGGGATGCCATGACAGAGCGCGTACTGCGTGCCATCGAAAATCCGTGCGTACGGATCCTGGGCCATGCCACCGGCCGCCTGCTGCTGCGTCGCGAGCCTTACGAGCTGGATCTGACCACCGTACTTCGCAGATGCGCCGAGCTTGGCGTGGCCATCGAACACAACGCCGCTCCCGAGCGACTCGACCTCTGCGACCGCGACCTGCGGCTTGCGCTTGAGCTGGGCTGCCGGCTTGTCATCAACACCGACGCACACGACACGCGCCACCTGGACAAGATGCACTTCGGCATCTCCCAGCTTCGGCGTGCCTGGGTGGAGCCGGCGATGGTGCTCAATACCCTTGAAGCCGAAGAGTTTCTGGCAGCGCTTCGCCCCCGCCCTGCAACTCCGGCACACAATCCTGAGGAGGTTACAACATGAGTCTTCTGGATTCGGCAAATCCCTCCAGCTCCCGCGACAAGGCTTCGCGCTCCGGCATGCTGCTCAGCATTCTGGCTGCTACTGCGGTGCTCCTGGCAGCCCTTCTGCTCCTCTGGTGGCATGCGCACCAGCCGCCACCGCTCGTCGGTCGGGTTACCCAGCTTTGGATCCACCCCATGCACACCGTTCTCCAGCGCAAGGACGCCAACGGCGTCGAGCAACTGCCGGAAGCCTTCGATCAGGTGCTTGTTCTGGCCCAAATCCACCTGCAAAACCAGAGCAAGCAGCCTGTTATCCTCAAACAGCTGCTCACCAACCTCACCCTTCCCGACGGCATGGACTCAAGTTATGCCGCCACGCCCACCGACTACGACCGGGTCTTCCTTGCTTACCCGGAGCTGGCCAGCCTGCGCACCCAGCCGCTTCATCCGGACACGATCCTGCAGCCCGGCGCGAGCACAGATGGCATGATTCTCTCCAGCTTTCAGCTCTCTGCCGACCGCTGGAAACAGCAGCGCGGGATGCATTTTGAGATTGATCTCAAAATGCATCCCGCGCTGATCCTTACCCCTGCAGTTGCCCCGATCCTTCGCTAGGGGCGCAAGCATCGGTGGAGTCTATTATTTGGTCACGTCCACTGGCTTGGGGGCGTTCTTCGGCGTGGACAGATAACCGGTCACCTCGTTTTTGCTGTCGATCGAGTTCACAACGATCTCGTAGAGCATCGGATCGCGGCCCGTGTAGAACTGCAGCGGCTCGTCAGTGTTCCGATCTTTCTTTTCATACTTCCGATCATCGGCAAAGACGTCCAGCGTGAAACGGTTGTGCTTGGGATCGGCCTTGCGCAGTTGCAGACTCACCGTGGCCACTGGCTGCTTTCTGCCGCGAATCAGCTTGAACTCGTAGTAATTTCTGTCTCCGCGATGCTTCAGTGCATCCAGCTCGGTCGCATTGCGGGCAATCAGCCCGGACTGCATCCCCATGTCGCCTTTCATCGACTGCAACTGGGAGATGGTGTTGGCCAGATCCGTCTGCGTCTTGGCCACATCGGTCTTCACGCCGCCCACGTCCGACTTCACATTGGACACTTCGCTGGAAACCGCATTGATCTGCTGGGAATTCGCCTTCTGGGCCGACTCCAGCCGCTGGCTGTCGGCCTGCTCGCGCCGCAGAATATCCTGAGCACGCGCCTCCAATTGCTTCTGGGTCAGGCCCAGCGACTGGCCCATCTCCTCGCTGGTCACCCGCAGCCGGGCATTGGTTTCGCGCAGCTCTGCGGCCAGCCTGGCTGTCTGCTGGTTGGCATCACTCAGAGCGGCAGACTCACGGCTGATCCGACCGGAGAGGACATAATTCCATCCCAGGCTGGCCACGCCTACCACCAGACTTGCGGCCACAATTCCGAGCAAAGCTCCGGAGACGGATCGCGTTGGCTGTGTCTCAAATTCGCTCATGCAACTTTCCTTTCGCCTGCCGGACCTTGCCATCGGGCAGACATTCGGCACCTGTGCTGCCGTTGCTATTGCCGGCTCAATCCGCTACAAGCAAAGCCGGACCATATCACGAAGTGTACCTGAGACGGACGCAGACGGTGCGGATTCCGGCAGAATTCCAAAGCGCGCAGCACCTCTGTTTCACCCTGCAGAACAATCCCCTTCCCAAAAGTGACAACTGCTAAATCGCTGCGCTATAAAGAGGCTGGTAGGGAAACCGGGAAATCAAGCAACGCTTCGCTGCCTGTCCGGCTCTAACCTGATGGCAAATTAAGATTGGGAGCAAAATCAATTTATGTCGACTGCGACTGCTGGCAAAGGGCTTGAAGGAATTGTTGCCGCTAACTCCGGCATCTGCTGGATTGATGGGGATGCAGGAATTCTTTCCTACCGCGGCATGGACATTCACGAACTGGCCAGCCACTCCACGTTTGAAGAAACCACATTTCTGCTCTGGAACGGACGGCTGCCCAATGCCGCCGAACTCCAGGCGTTTTCGCAATCGCTCGCCGAAGCGCGCGTCCTCGACAGCCACATCCTCGATCTGCTGCGCTCCTTCCCCAAAACGGCCACCCCGATGGAGGTGCTGCGTACGGCAGTCTCGGCACTCAGCCTCTACGATTCCGACGAACTCGACAACACCCACGACGCCAACGTCCGCAAGGCATTCCGCCTCACCTCCCAGGTAGCCATGATCGTGGCCGTCTACGACCGCATCCGCAAGGGCAAGCCGGTCGTCGAGGCCGACAAATCTCTGAATCATGCAGGGAATTTCCTCTGGATGCTGACCGGAGAAAAGCCGTCGGAAACAGCCACCCGCACCCTCGACATCGCGCTCATCCTGCACGCGGATCACGAGCTGAACGCCTCCACCTTTGCCGCGCGCGTCATCGCCGCCACACTCTCCGACATTCACTCCGCCGTCACCGGCGCCATCGGCGCGCTCAAGGGGCCACTGCACGGCGGCGCCAATGAGGCAGTGATGCGCATGCTCTTCGCCATCGACAAGGCGGGTGCTGACCCGGTGGAGTTTGTGAAGCAGATGCTGGCGGAGAAGAAAAAAGTCTCCGGCTTCGGCCACCGCGTCTACAAGACCGAAGACCCGCGCGCCACCCACCTGCGCCGCATGAGCGAACAGCTTTCCAAGGACTCCGGCATTACCAAGTGGTATGACTGGTCGCGGAAGATTGAGCTTTTTATCAATGCAGAGAAGAAGCTCAACGCTAACGTGGACTTTTATTCCGCCTCCACCTACACCACACTCGGCATCGATGTGGATCTGTTCACTCCCATCTTTGCCGTCAGCCGCATCGCCGGCTGGTCGGCTCACGTCATCGAACAGCTGGATGACAACCGCCTCATCCGCCCGCGCGCCGAGTACATCGGACCCGCGTATCCATCCCCTTACATTCCGATGGCGCAACGCGGATAAGCCGCTCCCATCGTCGTCCAGCGAACGGGCCGGGATTCCACTCCCGGCCCGTTCTGTCTTCATCGCATTACATTCCTCGATACAATAGAACCTGAGGCCCCAGCATGCGCAGAATCTACATGGACGCCAACGCCACTACCCCCCTGCTCCCGCAGGTGCTGGAGGCCATGCAGCCCTATTGGATCGAGGATTTTGCCAATGCCTCCTCCATCCATCAGCCGGGTCAGCGCGCGCGTCGTGCCGTCGATTCTGCGCGCCAGCAGATTGCCAAGTTTCTTGGCTGCCAACCGGCGGAAGTCGTCTTCAACTCCGGTGGCACCGAAGGCGACAACACCGCCCTCCGCGGCATTCTGCGCGCGGGCGACCACCTGATTACCACGGCCATCGAGCACTCCGCCATCCTCACCACCGCCTATCATCTGGAGCAGGCTGGCGTCGCCGTCACGCGCGTGGCCCCGCAGCCGGACGGAAGCATCGATCCAGCGGCCATTCAAGCCGCTCTGCGCCCCAACACGCGGCTGATCAGCGTGATGATGGCCAACAACGAAACCGGCGTCGTGCAGCCGGTCGAAGCAATTGGCCGGATCGCTGCAGACACAGGCGTTCCGCTGCATCTGGACGCCGTGCAGGCCGCAGGCAAAGTCCCGATTCGCGTCGAAGAGATCGGATGCCAGTTGCTCTCGATCAGCGCGCACAAGATGCACGGACCCAAGGGCGTGGGCGCTCTGTTTGTCCGACGCGGCACACTGATCGAGTCGCTGGTGCTGGGCGGCGGCCACGAGCGTCGTCGGCGCGCCGGCACAGAGAACGTACCCGGCATCGTCGGTTTTGGCCAGGCCGCGGAGATTGCGAGCCAGACGCTGGCCGACGGCACAATGGACCGGCTTGCCGCGCTGCGCGATCGGCTGGAGACTGGCTTGCTCGCGCGCATTCCCGGCTGCGGCATCAACGGAGCCAGTGCCCCACGCGTGGCCAACACGACCAACCTCTGGTTTGACGCCGTCGACAGCGAAGCGCTGGTGATTGCTCTTGACCTGAAGGGGCTGTCCGTCTCCGGTGGTTCGGCCTGTCACTCCGGAGCCACGGAGCCCTCGCATGTGCTGCTGGCGATGGGCGTGGACAAGGCGCGCGCGCGAGCCAGCCTGCGCTTCAGCCTCTTGAAAACGGCGACGCAGGCCGACGTGGACGCTGTGCTCGAGATTGTGCCCACGGCCGTCGAGCGCCTGCGCGCGCTCTCGCCTGCCCTGGCCGGGGTGAGCGCATGAGCACACAGACACCGATTCCTCGTGCCACCGGCGAGCTGATCGCCGTCGCCATGTCCGGCGGCGTCGATTCCTCCACCGTGGCCGCCATGCTGCGCCAGCAGGGCGCGGAGGTCATCGGCCTCACGCTGCAACTATGGGACCAGAATCGGCTGGCCGGTAAGCCCGGCGTGCCCACGCGCTCCACCGGGCGCTGCTGCTCGCTCGACGATGTCTATGACGCGCGCCGCGTCGCCGAGTCGCTCGGCATTCCCTACTACGTCGTCAATCAGCAGGAGCGCTTCGAGCGCGATGTGGTGCAGCCCTTTGTGAACGACTACCTCGCCGGGCGCACGCCGATTCCCTGCTCGCTTTGCAACAACCATCTCAAGTTCGATCAACTTCTGCTCACCGCGAGACAGATTGGCG
>JAKBAG010000165.1 GCA_021809235.1 Acidobacteriota bacterium | reverse complement strand
CAGTCCTCGGTGCTGGCAACGATGACGATTGAAGGGCCGTCGATCAGCGCCTACGGCGTGCTGGCAGGAGCACAGGATGCGGAGAATCCGCGGCTCTACAACTGCACCGGGATGGTGGAAAAGCCGAAGTTTGAAGACGCGCCATCCAAGCAGGCAATCATCGGACGCTACATCCTGACGCCGGGCATCTTTGCAACGCTGGAAAAGACAGGTTTCGGTGCCGGCGGCGAGCTGCAGCTGACAGATGGCATTCTGGCCCTGCTACAAACGGAAAAGGTGTATGGATACACCTTTGAAGGCAGACGCTTCGATGCCGGCGACAAGTTCGGCATGCTGCAGGCAACAGTGGAGTTCGCACTAAAGAGGCCAGAGTTCGGCGAACGCTTCCGCAGTTTTCTGCGCAACCTTTCCATATGAGCAGAGCACGGGCCGCCAGTGCCGGTTCACCGGATGGAATCCACGCGCACACTGCCCGCATTACAGAATGCGACCAACAGAAAGAATGAATATGGCAGAACCGACGATACGATTTGGTACGGATGGATGGCGCGGCGTGATGGCCGACGACTTTACCTTCTCCAACGTGAGGATTGCAGCACGCGCCATTGCTGCATATCTGCTTGCCTGTGAAGATCCGCGACAGCAAGCCAGCCGTGGCGTCTGTATCGCATTTGATGGGCGCTTTCTCTCCGAGCGGTTCGCGGCCACCTGCGCCGAGGAAGTAGCTGCCGCCGGGATTCCGGTCGCGCTGGCGCATGCGATTACGCCCACGCCGGCCCTGTCGATGGCGGTACGAGACCGGGGTGCTGCAGGAGGCATCATGATTACCTCCTCACACAATCCCTGCCAGTGGAATGGGGTGAAGTACAAAGCCTGGTACGGCGGCTCCGGGAGCCCGGAGATCATGCGCGCGATTGAGTCAAAACTGGGTGCGCCGGTGCCACAAGCCACATCGGCGGCAACGATTGAGCGCGTGGACTTCATTGCGCCCTACATGCACGCGGTGGAGCAGTTTGTGGATCTGCCGGCGATTGCCCGCTCCGGTCGCAGGTTTGCCATTGACTCCATGCACGGTGCTGGCAGGCGGCTGCTGGACGAGTTGTTCACGCGCATCGGCGTGGACCATGTGCAGATTCGCGGCGAGGTGGACCCGCTGTTTGGCGGTGTGCATCCGGAGCCGATTGAGCCGCACATCCGCGCACTGGGCGTAGCCGTGGTGGAGCACAGATGCGATGCCGGGCTGTGCACTGACGGCGACGCGGATCGCATTGGCGCAGTGGATGAAGCGGGAAACTTTGTCGACCCGCACAAGATCTACAGCGTGCTGCTGCAGTGGGTGCTGAAGCGCAGGCAGTGGCAGGGAGCGGTGACACGGGCCTTCAACACGACCAAGATGCTGGACCGCATCTGTGCCCGCTATGGACGCGTGCTCCACGAACATGGCATTGGCTTCAAGTACGTGGTGGACTACATGCTGCAGGAGCCGATCGTAATGGGCGGCGAGGAATCCGGCGGCATTGGACTGCAGCGCCACCTGCCGGAGCGCGACGGAGTTCTGAATGCTTTGCTGCTGGCCAACGTGATGGCTGACGAAGGCAAGACCCTGGGAGAACTGGTGGCAGAGCTGCAGGCCGAATACGGCGAACACCAGTATGGCCGCATCGATCTGCATCTGCCAGAGTCCAGCAAACTGCGGGCAATGGACCGGGCGCGCGCCCTGGGTCGCGGAGAGACTGTCTTTGCGGGAATGCCGATCGAGCGCGTGGAGACACTGGACGGAGTAAAGTTTTTCCTGCAGAATCCGGAGGCAGCAGCACGCAGCCAGAGCGGACCGCCGGCAGCCGAAACCTGGCTGCTGCTGCGCGCCAGCGGTACCGAGCCGCTGATGCGCATTTACTGCGAAAGCTGCTCGAAGGATTCGGTGGCGCGGGTGCTGGCGTCGGCGCGAGAGTTCGCGCTCGCCTGAAAACGGGCATCGCCAGATGGCAGGAAATCCTGCGCATCTGGCGATGCCTCACGCCTGGAATCGCGTTCTCATCCGATAGAGGCCTGGCGCAGCCTAAGCCAGAGTACAACCTAGCCCAGGCGCACGAGACGGGCTTCCAGCAGGTTGGCCACCTTACCCAGTTCCTCCAGCAGCGTGGGCGCTACCGGCTCGTCAATCTGCACCACGGACAAAGCCTTGACGGGAGATGTGGAACCACTTTGCCGCAGCTCCCGTCCCAGTGCGAAGTTGGCAATGTTCACTCCCTGCTGTCCCAGCACGGTGCCGATGTTGCCGATGACGCCGGGTACGTCGCGGTTGCGGCAGACCAGCAGCGTCCCTTCCA
Source organism: Acidobacteriota bacterium (assembly GCA_021809235.1). Lineage (GTDB taxonomy): Bacteria > Acidobacteriota > Terriglobia > Terriglobales > Acidobacteriaceae > Acidicapsa. The sequence continues at coordinate 4,475 of JAKBAG010000165.1, read as the reverse complement.
GCGGCGACTCGATGTCCAGCCCGTCCAGCTCGATGAGCCGCGCCTGCTCCCCGTGCAGCACAGTACCCACAGCGGTGCTGCATCCCTGGCTGTCACGGATGGTGATGCGAAGTGCATCCGCAGCCAGGCCGCGCGTGGAGGTCAGTTGCTCCTCGTGCAGGCGAATGCCGCGCTCACTGGCGATGGCGGCTGCGTTGATGCGATTCACATTTTCCGAGCCGACCAGCAGACCCGCGATGGCAGCGTTGCGCAGCAGCTCGGTTTTGCCCTCGGCAAGCAGGCCGGAGTAGCTGAGCTCGATGCCCTCAATGCTGCGGGTAGCTGCCTGCGAAAGGAACCGGCCTAGCCGGTCAGCAAGCTCGATGAAAGGAGCAAGCTGCACATACTCCTCGTGGGTCAGCGAGGTGACGTTGACGGCATTCTGCACCACGCCGAGGCGCAGATACTCGCGCACCTGACGGGCAATCTGGATGCCGACGGCCTCCTGCGCTTCATTCGTGGAACCGGCAATGTGCGGTGTGAGCAGCACGTTGGGCATCCCGAAGAAGGGCGAGTCCTTGAGCGGCTCTGAAGCGAAAACATCCAGCGCCGCTCCGGCAACATGACCAGAGGCCAGCGCTGCGGCCAGTGCGGATTCCTCGATCAGCTCACCGCGCGCACAGTTCAGGATGCGCACGCCCTTCTTCATCGTAGCCAGTGACCGCGCGTTCAGGATACCTTCAGTCTGCGGCGTCAAGCCAACGTGGAGCGTGAGGTAGTCGGCAGCCTGGAAAAGCTCCTCGACAGTGACCAGGCGAATACCGGTCTCACGGGCAACGGCCGGGGAAACGAAGGGATCGTGACCGATGAGCTCCATGCCGAAGGCACGAGCTCGCCGGGCCACCTCCAGACCAATGCGGCCCAGACCAAGAATGGCCAGGGTCTTGCCACGCAGCTCCAGCCCCTGCAGGGATTTCTTCTCCCACTTGCCGGCATGCATGGAGGCATTGGCCACGGCCAGCTTGCGAGCCAGGGCGATCATCATACCCAGTGTCAACTCGGCAACAGCAACGGCATTGGCGCCGGGTGTGTTCATAACGACGATGCCGCGGCGGGTGGCCGCTTCCGTGTCAATGTTGTCCACGCCCACGCCGGCCCGCCCAATCACGCGCAGGCGCGGCGCATGCGCCAGCAGCGCATCATCCACCTGCACGGCAGAGCGAACGACCAGCGCATCGGCATCGGCCAGCGCAGCAGGCAGCCCACCGTCCAGAGCAGCCACCTGCTCATGGGTCAGAATCTGCCAGTCGGGCTCTTCGGCCAGAACGGCAACAGTGGCAGGCGATACTTTTTCAGCAAGAACAATTTTCATCGGAATCCCTTTCGCAGTTTCCGTGGCACGATAGGCGTCAAAGCGAATCTGATTCTGCTCGCAGAAGAGTTCGAACAGGCGCACCACAGACGGCTGCGGACGACCCTCGCCACGCTCGTACTTCCAGATGGAGTTGGGGTGGACGCCAAGCTGCTCGGCCATCTGGTACTGGTACAGGCCGAGCTGCTTGCGCGCAAGAATCAGTTTTTCGCCAAAGGTAAGTTCTGGCATGGCAACATCTCCTGACCAGCTAGCTACGACAGCAGACTGCCCGGCCGCAAAGACAGGCGTCGGCGGCAGCCGGAGCAGCCTTGCGCGCGGCAAAGGTCTGCTGTGCAGCGGCCACGGCCTGCCCAAACGAAACAGGGAGCTGGAGCGTGTCACGTGCGATGAACTCCAGGGCACCCAGCAGTGCAATGGTGTCCATGTAGTCAAAGAAACCGAGATGAGCAATGCGGAAGAGCTTGCCCTGCATCTCTCCCTGGCCATTGGCGATGACCGCACCAAAGCGGGCCTTGAGCGCCTTGACGACCGCACCCGAGTCCATGCCCTCCGGCACGGAGACAGCGGTGGCCGCTGCAGCCGGGGCATCCGAAGCAAAGAGCTTGAAGCCCAGCGCCACCAGGCCGGCGCGCGTCATGGCGGCACAGGTCTCGGCGTTTTCAATCAGCATGCGGCGACCCTCCACCAGATCTCCACCCGCCTGCCCGGCAATGTAGTCCAGTGCCGCGCCCAGACCGGCGATCAGCGCAACGGCCGGCGTGTAGGCGGACTCCCCCTTGGGTGCGACCTTGCGCTCCTTGCGCAGATCAAAGTAGTAGCGTGGGTTCCTGCTGGTCTCCATCGCTGCCCAGGCACGCTCGCTCACGCTCAGGTAGGCCAGCCCCGGCGGAATCATCACCGCCTTCTGCGAGCCGCCAATCAGCACGTCAATCCCCCAGGCATCCACATCCAGATGCGTCGTTCCCAGTCCCGTAATGCCATCGACCACCAGCAATGCCTGCGGAGCCGCCGCATGCACCTGCTCGGCGATGGACTGGATGCAATGGCGCACGGCCGTCGAAGTCTCCGTGGCCTGCACAAAGACCGCGCGAGTATCAGGCTGCAGCGCGGCGCGGATGGCCGCAGCGTCAAAGGTCTGGCCATAGGGAGCGCTGACCAGATCCACCTGGCAGCCGAAGGCCTTCGCCAACGCCACCCAGCGTTCGCCAAACTTTCCGGCGCTGAGCACCAGCACCCGATCACCGGGCGAAGTAAGGTTGCTGACCGCTGCCTCCATGGCGCCGGTGCCGGAGCTGGAGAGCACGATCACATCGTTCTCGGTACCCACAAACTGCTTCAACTGAGCGAGGACTTTGCTGTAAAGCGCGCGAAACTCGGCGGTGCGGTGATGGATGTCTGCCGAGGCCATGGCGAACTGCGCGGCAGGCAGCAGCGGAGTGGGTCCGGGGGTGTAAAGGCGGGTTTTACGGAACACAGCAGGTCTCCTCGGCGAGGGATGGGATATGGGGCTGACGAGGCAGCCCGACAATCACAGAATACACAAGAATGTGATAAATGTGAACAGTCGAGTTGAGATTTTTAGCCGCGTGCGACAGTTGTGGATGGCTTGGGGCTTGTTGGCAGGGAAGTTCCGGCCTCCGGCACGCGGCTACCCGATTTGTCAGGACTTGGCCAGGCTCGGTGAGCGCATTGGCGATTATGCACGAATCGAGGCCGTGTGTGAGATTGCAGGATTGAAGCCCGTTTCCGAGTTTCCATCGTCAAGCTTGATGCGGATCCAATAAGGAATGAGCTGCTCGCGGAAGAACTGCGCGTTGGCATTGGATTCTGGATCGTATTTAACCATCTGGTAATTGACGAATCGGAGAAACTTGTCCAAAGGTCCAATGACTCAAATTCTCTTGCGTTTAATCACTCAGGATTCACGAATCATCTATGATGTTTGATAATTCGGGGGGCCCCGCGGCGAACTGCGAAAGAGGAGACATGACAGCCAATAAAACAGTGCTAATCACAGGTTGCTCGACCGGAATCGGACGGGCGGCAGCAGAGCTGTTCCAGAAAAATGGCTGGCAAGTTGTGGCATCCATGCGAAATCCGGAAGCTGGCAAAGAACTGGCTGCGTTGGAAGGCGTTCTGGTGGTTCGGCTGGATGTGACCAATGAATCTTCGATCCAGGCGGCGATCGCGTCTGCGGTCGAGCGGTTCGGTGGGATAGATGTCCTGGTAAACAATGCAGGTTACGGTGCCTATGGCGTACTCGAAGCGACTTCCCTCGATACGATGCGGCGGCAGTTTGAGACGAACGTGATCGGACCCTTGGCGGTGACTAAGGCTGTCCTGCCGGGATTTCGCCAACGAGGCTCTGGGGTCGTCGTCAATGTGTCTTCGATCGCCGGAAGGTTGACGCTGCCGTTGGGATCACTCTACTGCGGGAGCAAGTTTGCCCTGGAAGGAATTTCGGAGGCGCTGAGTTACGAAATGGACGCCATTGGCGTGCGCGTAAAGGTAGTGGAGCCGGGATTTATCAGGACAAACTTTGCCAATGCCATCGAATTCAGTAATGACGTTTCGCTCCGCGAATATCAAGGACTCGTCGCACGACTATTTGAAGTTGCAGGGTCCCTGACCGCAAATAGCCCTGAAGCGACCGTGGCGGCAGAAGCGATTTATACGGCGGCAACCGATGGGACCAGCCAACTACGCTATACGGCTGGAGAGGATGCTAAGCAATGGTCTGCGCAGCGGGCCTCCCAAGACGATGCGACGTTCTTTAGAGAGATGCGCGCGCTGTGGCTATAGATAGGAATTGCGCCCGAGTCACCGCCCATCCTACTTATGCTCATCGGTTAAATAATCAAAATATAGCTGCCAGCCCCACTGACCAAAGTGGCGGCATGTCGGCTTCTTTTGATCAATCTGAATCTCAATTGCCGATATCAGGCCAATGCGCTCATGGAACTGGGCTTAAGTATCTTTGTGTCTACTGTCCAGAGAAGCACCCATCTCATCCTCAGCTTGCTTGTATCTTCCTGTGCGGATGGCTGCCTGGGGTTGGTGTAGGTGGGTTGGGTTGGGGTGGGGGAAAGGGGGGTCGCTTAGAATGAGGGGTGTAACAGGG
>JAKBAG010000004.1 GCA_021809235.1 Acidobacteriota bacterium | reverse complement strand
AAGTCGGATAGCTGGCCGTGCAGATCAGCGGGCTGGATGACCCGGTACAGGTTGCCGTCACTACGCTGCCCGTTCCCACCTGGAAGGTGAACGCGCCTGTCGGCACCGCCGCGGTGTAGGCGACGCTGGCCGACAGTGACGCGCTCGCAACGCCATAAGTCACACCGGTCGAGGCCACCGTAATCGTTGGCGTGGCCTGGCTGGTGGTGAAGGTGGCGTCGCTGCCGTTGACGGTGGTGCCGTTGGCGGTCGCGTCCACGCGGAAGTGGTAGGTCGTGTTCGGCGTCAGCCCGGTCAGATTCACGGCCACGGCCGTGTTGCCCGTGCCCGCGGCGATGCTGCCGCCGGTCGGTGTCGTTGCCGCCACGTTCGTCCCGTAGCTGGTCGTCGTTCCGTAGTCGAAGCTGACCGTCGTCGCCGATCCGTTGTCGTTCACCGTCCCGTTCAGCGTGGCCGCGTCGGCAGTGATCCCGCTGGCCGCGCCCGTCGTCGCCATCGGTCCCGACGACGCAAACGCCATCACCGTCGCCTTGAAGTTGTTGGCATTGTCCTCATACGCCACATACGGCTGCCCAGTCGGCGAGAAGGCGAGAGACATGTATTGCACCCCACCGGCCGAGAATCCCGCGCTGCCAGCATCCACCCACGACGTGCCGTTGTACATCACGACCGTCGCCTTGCCGCCGTTGGCGCTATCCGAATACTCCATATACGGCACACCGGAAGGCGAGAAGGCAAGCGAAGCAAAATTTGCATAAGCAGGCGTGAAGTCCGCACTGCCAACATCCGCCCACGACGTACCGTTGTACATCATGACCGTTGCTCTATTGGTGCTGCCACCATCCTCATACGCCACATACGGCTCGCCGGATGGTGAAAATGCAAACGAAATACTGGAAGCCGAAGCCGAGAATCCTGGGTTGCCCACATCCACCCACGACGTGCCGTTGTACATCATCACCGTCGCGTTACCGCCGTAGGCGTAATCTTCATACGCCACATACGGCTGCCCAGACGGCGAGAACGCAAGTGAGGTAGCGTTCGCTTCACCCGCCGAGAAGCCCGCGCTGCCCACATTCACCCACGACGTGCCGTTGTACATCATGACCGTCGCCTTGGTGCTGTTGCCGTAGTCCTCATACGCCACATACGGCTGTCCAGACGGCGAGAAGGCAAGCGAGACGTACCTCGCACCACCCGCCGCCGAAAAGCCCGGGGTGCCCACATCCACCCACGACGTGCCGTTGTACATCATGACCGTCGCCTTGCCGCCGTTGGCATTGTCCTCATATGCCACATATGGCTGCCCAGACGGCGAGAAGGCAAGCGAGATGTAGTACGCACTCCCCGCCGAGAAGCCCGGGGTGCCCACATCCACCCACGACGTGCCGTTGTACATCATGACCGTCGCCCCGAAGTTTTCGGTAGCATCCGTATACGCCACATACGGCACACCCGATGGTGAGAAGGCAAACGAGATGGAGAACGCACCACCCGCGGAAAATCCCGCCGCGCCCACTCCTGTCCACGACGCATTGCTCAGACTGACAGGCGCGGTTGTGGTCAGGCTCGCGCTCACCGGAGCCGTCAGTCCGTCCGGCGTGAAGCAGACGGTGTAGGCCGTGCTGCCGCTCAGGTTCCTCACCGTATACGCACTCGCCACGTTCGCCGTCACTGTCAACGATCCGTGGATCACCGGGTTGCTGTTGCTGTCCTGCCCGGCCACCGTCTGCGTTGCCGTCCCGCAGGTCGCGTTCGACCCCGACAGCAGCGTGAAGTAGCCCGTGCCGCTGGCCGAAGCGGTCAGGTTCAACGTCACCAGATTCGACGACAGATTCGTGGTCGTGATGGCGCCGGTAACCGGTACCGCCGGGCTGACAGTGATGCTCCCGCTGGTCACGCTCGGCGACCCACTGGAGTCCGCCACGGTAATCGTCTGCGCGCCGACTGTGTTGAGCGTGATCGAAAAGGTTCCGGCACCGTTCGTGAGTGTCAACCCGGATGTCGGGAGCACCGCGCTGGAATCGCTGGAAGTGAACTTCACCGGGCCGGTGTAGCTTGTCGCAATCTGGGAGCTGTCTGTGCTCGAATAGGCAGTCACCGTCACCTGGAAGCTCGTGCCGACGGTTGCGGTCACTGGCGGTGCCAGCGTGAATGCCAGATGATTCACTGCGGAAACAACCGTCGTATTCTGGGCCGCTGATAAACCGTTGGCTGTATCGCTGACCGTGAGCGTATGGGCACCCGCAGCAGAAAGAGTTACGGAAAAGGTCTTTGTGCCGCTGTCGCCGGAAGTGAATGTGTAGTCCGAAGGAAGGGTGGCGGCGGCATCCGCCGGTGACAGGCTGAAGTGAATGGTTCCCGTGTAGGTGGGAAAGAGGTTCGAGTTGATATCCAAGGCCGAAACTGACACTGTGTTCGCGGCTCCTGAAGTAGCCGAAGCCGGTAATCCGGTCAGCTTCAAAGAAGCGACACCCGGCGTGGCGGTTCCTGTCATCGGCACCGAGGTCGTTCCACCGGGCAGGTTTCCGGTATAAATCAGGTTTCCGCTGATGGATCCCGATGACTGGTGTGGTTCAAAAGCTGCAATCACGGAACAATCAAGGTTGACGGCAACGGATCCGGAAGAACCGACCGCGCACCCATTGAACGCTGTATTGCTCAGGAGTGCAAAACTGGCACCAGTCGCGGGGTTGGTTCCGCTGGAAGGTCTCGTCAGCACGAGCGGAGCATTTCCGATATTGGTGGCCGTCACAGTCTGCCCCGCTGAAGTGCTGCCCATCGGCTGCGACCCAAACGACAGTGTCGATGCTGCCATGCTCCACTTTCGTACGGACGAGCCAACATACACGGCCGGGGAAGCGCCGGACTGTCTGATGTCTTTTTCGCTGACGTAAACGTCCCCTGTTCCGTTGAGGGCGATGGAAGTGGCCGCTGCCAATTCAGACGAGGAGGCCGGGCCGTTTGTCTCGCCGAGCGATCCTGTGCCCGCGAGCACATAGGCGTAGCCCGTAGGCGTGAACACAAAGACCCGGCTGCTGGAATTGGTATCGGAATAGCTGCTCGGCGATGACGGCAGGAACACATTGCCACTGGGATCCACCGCAAGCATTCCAACTGCATTCGCGAAATTCACGGAGAGGCTGGAGGTCGTGCTTGGGGTTCCGGATTGCCAATATGGGAGCGCGGACGTGTTGTCGCTTGCCGTCGAACCGGAACCGGCGAATGGGTGGACCTTCCCGGCAGTATCGATTTTGAAAACCTGGTTGAAGACCTGATCAAAGTAGTAAAAGTTCCCGGAACCATCAAATCCCATGCCCCACGGAACACCGAGCACCGCGTTGTTTGCCTGCGTTCCGTCCGCCGGAGCGGAATTGCCGTAGAAGGGAGTCGTGTTGCCGGCGAAGACGGAGATATTCCCTCGGGTATCCAGCTTGAGAATCATCGCATAGGCCGTGGATTGGCTGCCGTAATCGTAAGCACCAACATACATATTTCCAAGCCCGTCGGTGGCGATGGTCGTGAGTGCGCCAAGACTTGCCGCGCCGAGGGTGTGTATGTTTCCCGATGTGGCGGGAGCGCCAGTGGCTGTGCCGGTTCCCGGGACCTGCGCAGTGACGTAGCCTGACGCGAGATCGATGGTAGCAAGTCCCGCAGTGCTGCTGTCTACAAACCAGAGAAGGCCGGCTCCATCCACAAGGATGGACTGCGGGGAATACACACTTGCCGAGGATGCAGGCATGGTTGAATTCGAGGTGGGATAGCCGCAGGTATAGTTGCTGCCGCAGCTCGTCCGATAGGTGCCCAACAGGGTCGATACCAATCCCGCGGGAGTGATCTTGTAGATCATCTCTCCTTTTAAATCGGCCATGTACATGTTGCCCGATCCATCAAAAGCTATCTGGTAAGGCTCAAGAAAACCAGCGGAAGTTCCTGTCTGGCCAGAGGGATTTGTTAACGAGTAAGTTCCCGTTCCAACAAAGGTAGACACGGAGGGCGCGCTGAAACCAAGCTGAGCTCCAGAACCGAAGCCTTCGACATAGCCCGTGGCAAGAATACGATTGGAAGAGTCGCGCAGCACGGCAGCTCCCAGGCGCTGGCCCGGCGCAAGAGGCGCGAATGTGATATCGACGGTACAAGCATCGCCGGTGGCATAGGTTCCTGCCGTGCAAAGTGTTCCGCTGGTGTCAGGCGTCGTTGCCTGAAAGTCCTTTCCGCTCACCCCTTGGGTCAGAACCGCTACGGAAGCAACGGTCACCGGGCCGGTGAATTGAAACGTCACAGTCGTAGACGCGGACTGGCCGAGCGCGACGCTTCCGAAACTGTAACCAGCGGGATTGGCAACCTGGGCCATTCCATTTGAGACACCGAGGCAGAACACAAACGCAATTGTGAGTATCCGCGTCAAGAATTTCATCTTCATATCCTTTTGATTCCCGTCAAGGATGGAATCCTTTACGGTGCATTTGCAGCTGTTAGCGATGGATTTCAGGATTCCTTTGTTTGCCGGACGAGATTTTTGCCTGCAACGTCGCGGTGCATTCTGACGCGGGGGAATGGAGAAAGCAGAGTGTGGGTACTGCCACCCAGAAGCCACCACTGCGCCTCCTATGGCACAGAAAAACCTGGGATGCGGGTGTTGACCTGAAGTGCTGTTATGGTTGTCGCATTATCTGCAAAGTCGTTGAGCAAAACCAGGAGCTGACCTGTAAACACAGCGTGCCGGGCTACGTTGTCTGCGATCCATCCCAGGTTGCAGTTATCAAAGGCTGCTTTGGTTGCAAGCAACGGAGACCCGGCCGCCGAAGAGGTGATCGCAGTGTCGAGCATGACTCCGGGCAGGTTTGTGCATGTTCCCTGGCACTGGAGCACGGTGTAATCATCCTGATTTTGCTGTGTCGCCATTTGCGCGAAAACTGCGCGAATCGGTGTCGGGTCAGTCGTCGCGTACACCGGATCCGAATAGGAATCCCACTTGGTCGTAGTAAAAACATTATTTGGCGCGCCAGTGGCATTGGTCATCTGATAGAGGAAAACAATTTGATTACTGGTAATTGGCGTTCCTTGCTGATTCGCATCATTACTAATCAGTCCGGTGACCAGTTGATGATAGGTTGCGCCCAGAGCATCCTTGCCTCCAACAGGCGCAATGTTGTACACGCCGGTAGGTGTCGGAGAGGATGGATCGGAAGTGGCCAGGGCGCAGGCGGAACTCCAAGCTGCGTTCAGTTCCCCATCGGACGGAGACATATTACCCAAGTCCGCAAAGCCGGAATCATTCAGGTTTATCACCACAATCTCTCCAGGGTTTTGCGCGCAGAAGGAAAGCACATCCGTAAGGAAGTTGACGTAACCATAGCCCGGAATACACTTGTGTTGGTGATATAGCGCTCCACCAAGGGACGGAAGACTACTCCACATGTAGCCGGGCCTGAAATCGAAGTATCGTATGCCAGACGCCAGCATTCCCGCGATGCTGTCCTTTTGAGTCATCGAGAAATTACAGATGACCGTGTCAATATTAAGGGCGGCATATGCGCCAAAGAGCGGAGACACCGGCCCGACCAACTGGCTCGTAATTGCGGATACAATCAGGCCGACCACCGCCTCAAAAGCGACTCCCTCAATGGAATCCATCATCTGGTAAACCGACTGCATCGTGCACATGCCCGCATCGTGCGCACCCGGCAAGCACATATGCGCCAGAGGAATGGAGTTGAGAGCTCTGGCATTGTCGGTCATCCACGTCTGCAGCGACTGCGTAATATAAAGCCAGAACTGATCCTGACTTGGTAGCCCGGCTTGCCCTGATCCGGCATCGTAAAATCCGTAGGAAACGGCCAGTGGTACAGTATTTCCGGTAGCACTGGTCGCAGAGGCAACCGGAACGATAAAGGATGTGGTATTAAACATGTCCGCAACCGTGCCAGCAGCGTTTCCGGTATAGGGATTGATGGAAACACTGTTAGCTGCTAATGGAACACTTCCGTTGCCTGTCATATCCGTAGCCTGCCAACTGAAGGCACCGTAGAGGTCAAAGAAGCCGGATAGGTTCGAGGAATTGACCTGAAGATTCTGAGGGGCAGGAAGTGGCAAATTGATCGGATTAGGATATGGTTGAAAGCCATCTGCTTCAATGGATACGGGACTTTGGCCGGGAACCGATAAGGTTATTACAATCTCGTTCATGTCATACGCGTCGCCCAGGTACGTATAGCAATCCACGCCTTTACTGACATTGAAGATTGACATCGCCAAGCCAGGACGACGACCACTTGAGCGGGGAAAGGCGTCAATCACTCTTTTTCCACTTCGGATCAAACCGTCCATTCTCAACTCTCCTTCATCAGACGCACATATTAGGAACCGCGCACCTCGATCATCTCGGAGTCGCAACGCTGTCTGCTTCGTTTCAAGTGAACAACTTTGCCTGAAAGCCTTGCTGACTCTTGAACGCACGTCTTTTCCGTACATTCCTGACCGCGATGGACTCCCAGAGACCCGACCTAAACCAAGTGTTGAAGTCACTATAGACAGTGTTCGGCCCGGAAGATGTTTCAAAAATGTACTTTCTTTCGGAATTCTTTCTGTATTTACTATTTAGTACAGTATGTTACCTGCGAGCGGGCTGCTTGGTACGTCAGCAGCCTGCTCGGCCAGCAGATTCAATCCCCGATCGCTAGCCTCCTCGCGGACCAAATTGAGCATGGCATCGCCCAGTTCCGGGCGGCCTGACCGGGATTCAAGTCTGCCGAAAACCAGCGGGAGGTGGCCTGCGATCTCAGGGATTGATTCTTCTATGTGGCTAGGTATCATACCCCCCGCTGAAGACCGGTTGCCTCCCTACGTGCCTTGGCGGCCAGCAGACCAAGGTCATCTCCGGCGGCCTGGCGCTCTACCTGTTGCAGTGTCTGCCGAGCCTCCGCAGTCTGCCCGGCATGCATCTGGACATCTCCGATCGCCAGACGGATGGAAAGCTGGAGCGGAACATCGCCAATGGCTCCGGCACGTCGCAGCTGTTGCTGCAGGTCGGCCAGTGCCTGCGTCGTTCGTCCTCGCCCGGCGGCAATCCGGTCCGCCACCACTGAATCCGGGATCAGGTAGGTTCGGGTATTTTTCGATCCGCGCGCAAAGGCCAGAGCCTTGTTGATTGCCGCCTGCGCCCCATCCAGATCTCCCTGCTTCAGGTCGCACAGCGCCACCAGCCGCCATGCCTCGGCGCCGGGGTGGGCGGTCCGGGCCTGCTCGGCTAGAGTCGTCATCGCCTGCTTTGCCTCAGCCAGCCTTCCCTCGTCCATCAACAGTGCTCCCTCGGCCACCTGCTGGTATTCCAGCCGCTCACCCAGCAGCACATGCATCCCGGTTGCCTCGCGATCCAGTTTCTCCGCAGCTTCCAGGTTCCCGGCTCCGGTCTCCAGAACCTCCATGTGCGAGAGAATCTTGGCAATCGCATAGCCGCCGTCGATCTGCCGGACCACTTGCATCGACTGCTGGTAATCCTTTCGGGCTCTGTCAATCTCGCCCAGCGCGTAGTGAATATCCCCAAGATCCAGCTCCATCGTGCTGACTGCGTCCAGATTATGAATCTGGTTAGCCAGTTGCAGCCCGGTTTCGGCCTCCTTCTCGGCCTCCTGCAGCTGGTCTTCGTTCAGCGCCACATAGATCAGATCCATCTGCGCCCCGATGCCCAGTCCCGGCGCATGGAGCTGGCCGGCAATGTCTATCGCCCGGTGGAATGCCTTCCTGGCCGCGTTCCAGTCCTCGGTATAGGTGTAGGCGCAGCCCAGTTCGGACAGCGCATTGATCTCACCGGCCAGCGCGCCCGCATCCTTATACATCTGCACGGCATGCATCAGCATTGGAACCGCTTCCGGATCCTTGCGCAGTCCCTTTTCCGCACCGCGCTGAGTCAGCACCCCGGCCAACTCCACCGTATCGCCGGTCTCCTCGGCAATCGTCTGCGCCTCATCGTAGTCGGTCATGGCATTGTCATAGTTTCCCAGCCGTATCCAGACCGCTCCCTCCGTGGACAGACCCCGGCTCAGCAGGAACTTCGAGCCATTTGCCCGCGCCAGGCGAATCTGCTGCCCGGAATACAACAGTGCCCCGCGCCAGTCCCCCATCGCCGAGGCAGCCGCCGCCTGCTGCATGGGCACGCGCGGATCACTTCTGGCTTCCGCCGACGACTTCAGCAGCGCCTGAAGGCTCCGGGAAGCCTGGTCCGGGTGCCCGGCCCGCGTCAGGCACTCCGCCAGTGCCAGCGGGTAGTCCATATCGTCCGGGAATTGCTTCACCAGCCGGGTATAGGCATCGGTCGCATGCGGCCAATCCGACCCAATCCGATAACTCTCTGCCTGAAAGGCAAGCCGCTCCGACTCTGGCAACGACGAATCGGTTTCCAGCGACAGCCGGGCCTCCTCCGCGGCCTGCTCGGCATAGCCCATCGCCTCCCAGGTTGCACCCAGTGCGGAGTGGGCCTGCGGAAAGGACGGGTGGGCAATCACTGCCCGGCTCAGCAGAGTCCTGGCATCGTTCAGTTGGCCTGCTTCCAGGGCATGAACCCCCTCCAGATAATCCGCAAACCCGGAAATGTCCGTCGCGCCATCTTCCAGCAGATAGGTGGAAATCCTGGGATTTGGCGCCTGCTTCAGCGCATGACGCATCGTCGCCACTGCCTGTTCGGCCACTTCGGCCAGCTTCTGGGTCTCCGTGTCGCTGCTGTTGCTGCTTACGATACGTCCGGAATTCGTATCTCGCATCTGCAGATCAAAGCGAATCTGATCCCCCGCCGCCAGATACGAGCCTGTCACCACATACCGGCAATGCAGGATTCTGCCCAAGGCGTGAATCGTTGCCGGATCATACTCCCGCGCGGCACCAATTCTCAGATCCTGCTCCGCCTCCGTAACGCGCCGTGGCTGGATAAGACGCACGGCATCGTCGCCGCCCAGCCCTGCGGACAGCGTCTCGCGCATTCCCTCGGCAATCCAAGCATGCTCCCCATCCCGGGACAGGTTCTGCAGATTCAAGACCGCAACAGAGGGGCGCAAACCCAGCCGATGCCCATTTCCATACACATAGGCGGTCGCCGCAATTCCGGCCGCCGCCAGCAGCGGAATCGCCACCTTCGACCGCATCCATCGCAATCCCCCACCTTTGCGCGCAGGCGCACCGCTCCCTGGCGAAATCAACTCGGGCACTGGCGAAGCCACTGCAGACTTGTCGACATTTCGCTCGCCTACCTCAGCCAACCTGCTTTGCTCCGGATGCATTGGCTGGGCATCCATCCGGACTGTCAACTCCGGCTCGGCAGCCATCTCGGGAGCGACAGCCACCGGACGATGCGCTGTCCGCTCGGCCTGTGTTCCCTGCGCCGCAGCTTCTGGTTCGATTGCCGTCACAGGCCCCACAAACTGATATCCGCGCTTGGGAAAGGTCTTGATCGGGTCGATCCCATGCAGATGCGTGCGCAGAATCGTTCTCAGCACTCCTACATTGCGCGTCAGGTTGGACTCGTCCACATAGGTCTGGCCCCAGACCTGCTCCATCAGTGTTTCGCGCAGGATCACGTCCCCGGCGTGTTCCAGCAAAACGACCAGTATCTCCACGGCCTTCGGCGGCACCTGCACCACCTTCTGCCCGTTATAAATAATCTTCTTGTCAGCATCCACCAGCAACGAATCAATGGCAAAGCGTTTCATAGACAGCCTTTTGGGGAGAAACAGAATGAGTGGAACAGCGAAGGTGGAACGATCCTTCTTCAAACGAGAAGCCGTCATTCAACCCTGGCTGCCAGCACGCTGGAATTCCTGGATACCCTGCCGGATCCATTCCTCGGAACTTCTGATACTTGCCGACTCCAGCACAGGCATAGCACCTGCCCGGTAACCCCGATTGCAAACCCAATATCCGCTCCCGCAGGCAATATCCGCATTTCCCCTGACAATCTTGCGGACACCTGCTCCGGAAAGGAATCCATCCCCCGGGGATATAAACAATGTTCAGCGTAAGCAGCAGAGCGGAGAACGTGCCCAGTGTAATGTGTTCAGGACAAAGCGGATATACCACTTAGGTAATGTCCTGCACCGGGAATAAGTAACTGCCAGCCCTGCTGAATAGTCCGACTACGCTGCGTGACGGTCGGCACGAAAACAGCCGCCAGAGGGGTATATCCTCTGGCGGCTCTGTGTGTGGGAGTGAATACTCAGCTGTAATCAGTGGCTGTCTGCAACCACCGGGAGTGAGAGATAACTGGCCTTGCCTGGCTCGTGCCAGATGCGCTGGGTCGCCGACCGATAATCGTCCGGCTTGGCGTAGAAGAGATTCGGCACAAAGCTCTGCGGATTGCGGTCATAGAGCGGGAACAGCGTGGACTGCACCTGCACCATGATGCGATGCCCGGGCTGGAAGGTGTGATCCACGTTGGGCAGGGCAAAGGTGTATTCCAGAGGCTGGTTTGGCGCAATCGCCTGCGGATGCTCAAAGCTGGTGCGATAGCGCCCGCGGAAGATGTCGATCCCGATCGGCATCTCATAGCCATTCATATCCGGCTGCTCGCCCAGAGTTCCGGGAAATGTTCCAGCCCCATCCTCGCGTGGCGGCTGAGTGTTGGGATAGACATCGATCAGCTTGACCACCCAGTCAGAATCCGTGCCACTGGTGGAGGCCATCAGATGCACGATTGGCTCGCCGGCCAGCTTCATCGGCTTGGTCAGCGGTGCTGTTTCATAGGTCAGAACGTCCGGACGGCCATCCACATATCGCTGGTCGGTCAACAGCCAGGTACGCCATCCGCTGCCCTCGCCCACCACTGGACGCGGTCGATATGGCACCGGCTTGCCGGGATCGGAGAGGTACTCGTCGTAAGGACTGGAAGTGTTCTCCGGCGCATGGAAGGAGAGCTTGCCACCAGCCTCAAGATAGAGCGGCCGGGCCAGGCTTGCACAGCCGGAGTCGCAGCTCTGCGGCCACTTGGCATAGGTGTCCCAGCGGTCCGCGCCCGTGTCGTAGATCCAGACCGGCGGCGTATCCGCCTTGGGAGAGCCGGGCTTCAGATACTGGTTAAAAAACGGGAGCAGCACATCGCGCCGCCACTGCTCAGCCGTATCGGTAGCCCACACAAAGGGTCCAATGGCGCGGCCCTGACGATTGATCTGCGAGTGAAACCACGGCCCGATCACCAGAAAGTTCTTCGTGTTGGTCTTGTCCTGCGGCTCCCATGCGCGATAGCTGTGGTTGGCTCCGTACATATCCTCCTGATCCCACTCGCCCTGTTCCCACATCGTTGGCACCGTCAGCGGAGTCTTCGCAATGCGCTTGTCGAGCGCCTGTGCCTGCCAGAAGCCGTCATAGGCCGGATGCTCCTCAATATCCTTCCAGAATGGCAAGGTGTCCATATTGCGTGCGCGGGCAAAGTTGCCGGCTGATCCCGCCTCCAGAAAATTGGTGTAGTCGTCGCCCGGATGTGGCACCATCACGCCATTGCCGCGTCGCGAGGTCTGCATGAGGACATAGTCGATATTCGGCTGGCGAAAGGCCCCGTAGTGAAACCAGTCGTCCCCCATCCAGCCATCCACCATCGGGCTTTCCGGAGCCGCCACTTTCAGCGCAGGATGCGGATGCAGCAGCGCCATGACCACCGTGAATCCCTCGTAGGAGCTGCCAATCATGCCCACGCGACCGTTAGACTCCGGCACGTGCTTCACCAGCCAGTCAATCGTATCCCAGCCGTCGGTGGTGTCATCCGCGCCGCTGTTGTTGTAGCCGGAGCCAAGCGGAGGCGGCGTCATTAGATACGCGCCCTCCGAGCCGTACTTGCCGCGCACATCCTGATAGACGCGGATATATCCGGCACGCACAAAATCCTGGTCTGAAAGCGGCAGCGCGTCGATCAGGTGCAGCGCATCCGGGGTACCGATGCGATGCGCAGCATCGTAGGGCGTTCGCGTGAGGACAATCGGCGCATCGTGCGCTCCGCGCGGTATCCAGATGACCGTGTAGAGCTTGACGCCATCGCGCATCGGCACCATCTCCACCCGCTTGGTGTAGTCCCGCTCCGCCTTGGGCGGCTCGTAGTGGTCATTCCGGTCGTTGGTGTAGAGCTTCTGCTGGGCTGCTGCAGCCAGCCCCATCCCGGCAAGCAAGCCTACGGCCACTATTGTCTTCGCAAAGTTCATGCTGACCCATCCCTCTGGCTAAGATTGTTTCGGCTTTGGATTTTTGCTGCGCGATCGATCCCCGGAGTGCATTGCCACACGCATCCGCAATGCCGCATACCGCCAACTTCGCCATCCATCCCAACATGCTACGCCCACGCCGGGCAATTCCGTCACCTTTTCAAACAGGTTCCGTCCCGGCAGCCATTATCGCTGCTCTTCACTTCAGGCCAGGATGGGTTCCTCTGTCGACAGGCTCTCCGGAGCCGGAAGCCTGTGGCACTGGCCCTCGGGCAGTATGCGAAACGGTGTCGGCGGAGGGTTGCGCCGCAACTCCTCCTCCAGCGCCAGAACCGGGTCTATCTCTCCATCGTCGGCCAGCGAGAAGGTGCCGTAATGGATGGCAATCGACTCCTGCGGCTGCAGGATGCGATGCACGGCAACCGCCTCAGCGGGGCTCATGTGGACACTGCCCATGAACCACTCCGGCTGATAGGCTCCGATCGGCAGCATGGCCAGCCGGATGGGACCAAGGTCGCGAGCGATCCCGGAAAAGAATGGCCCGAAGCCGGAGTCCCCGGCAAAGTAAAGCGTGCCCGAAGGCAGCGCTACGGCCCAGCCGCACCACAGCGTCCGGTAGCGGTCCAGCAAGCCGCGCGCGGCAAAGTGCTGGGCTCGCACACAGTGCAGCGTGGCAGCACCAAAGGGCGCACTCTGGCCCCAGTCCAGCTCCACAATCCTGCGAAAGCCAAGCCTGCGCAGCAGCCGCGCCAGCCCCAGCGGACAGGCAATGGCAGGAGCATCCCGCTGCACCAGATGCCGCAGCGTGGGCAGATCGCAATGATCGTAGTGGTTGTGGCTCAGCAGGATCAGATCAATCTTTGGCAGCTCTTCCAGGCGAATGCCGGGAATACGATGGCGACGCGGCCCGGCCCAGGAGACCGGGCTGCAGCGCTCGCTCCAGATCGGGTCTGTCAGAATATTCAGCCCCTCGGTCTGCAGGAGCACGGTCGAGTGGCCAACAAAGGTTACGGCCAGTTCTCCGTCTGTCACGCGTGCTTCGGGAGCAGGGCCGGGAGTGGCAGGAATCGTCCGTCGCCACGGGCCCGGAACACTTGTCCGCCGCCAGCGCAGCACATCTTTCAGCGTGTGTGGAGCGATGCCAGGATTGAAGAATCTTCCTTTGCGGCAGTGGTCGGAATCGGGATATCGCATGTGCCTCTGGGATTTCCTGACGCACCAAGCCTCAGCGCTGGCGAAGAATCGCAGCGGCAATCGCCAGGCTCTCAGCGTCGGTAAGAGTTTCGTGACCGGGCATCTCCGTGCCGGGAATGCCGTATTTACTGATGCGAGCAAGGGCGGCAAGTTGCAAAGAAGGATTTGCCGCAGGTTCCGCTCCTGGAATCGGCAGCGAAACCGGACCTGCGGCAAGCGCCGCAAATTGCGGACCAAACCGGCGGTCTGCCGAACTGCTATGGCATTGGGTGCAAAATTCTCCGTATAGCTGGCTGCCGTCCAGCCTGTGACTCTCGACCAACGCCGCAGCAGATGGCTGCCACGTGCGAATCCATGCCGCCCGCTGCGCTGCCGCACCCGGTGCATGCAGGCTGGAAAGGTAGGCCACCAGCGCAGTGCCCCTTGAGCTGGAAAACAGCCCTGGATAGCTGGGCATGGGCGAGCTAGGGGACAGTGCTCGCGGATCTTCCAGATGCAGTTGTAGCCAGAGTGGCGTGCGGCGTGCCCCCACCTGCGCCAGATCCGGTCCCTGACGACGATTGCCAATCAGCGGCGGACGCTGCTGACGAGTTTCAGCCAGCGACGAGGCAGGCCCCCAAAGCGCCACGTCCGGCGAATCCGGCCGCACATACTGCGAGTGGCAATGGATGCATCCTTCCGCGATGTAGACCTGCCTTCCCTGCTCCACCAGCGGAACTGGTTGCAGCGTTGGCTGGCGCTGCAGGGTCCAGGCCACTGCCATCCCGACAAGGATCAGGGCCAACTGCGCATAGCCTGAGGCGGAGATGCGCAGCGGAAACACAAACAGCAGGCAGGCTGCCAGCACAAACCATCCCGGCACATGATGCAGGTTCTGGGCCATGCCAATTCCCAGCGCCGAGCCCATCCATCCCGCGACGGCGTAGAGCGCTCCGGCGCGACGGCCGACTGCAGGACCAGCCAGCAGCAACGCCGGCGTTGCCACCAGCGCCACCGAGTAGAACGAAACTCCCACCGGATACAGCAGCGCGGCCAGACCGATCATGCCCGGATGCGCCAGCGCCAGGCAGGCCAGCCCCAGGATGCCCAGAGCCAGGCTCAGCGTGATGCGCAAACCGTGCCGCTGCAGCAGCCAGACTGCCAACAGTGCCGCCGCCAGATGCAGGCCGCCGGTCCGCATCAGGTGCAGGTCGCCGGACCAGGTTCCGGCCTTCAGCACCGGGGAGTTCTGAATAATCAAAAACGCCGCGGAATCCAGCCATACCAGCGCCGTGAACCAGACCACCAGCCACGGAAACGACGGCAGCCCAGAACTGGCTGGTCCCACCTGCGGCATCGCTGATGCTTCCGGATACAGCTTCGAGAGCCTGGCCAGCACAGCCCCCGCAAAGCACAGCAGCGCGGCCACCGCTGCAATTCCGCTTGCAGATGCCTGGAAAAGCGGCGGCAGGTTGCAGACAAGGTAACCCAAACCCGTACCCCATCCTACCTTCCACAGCGGATGTCCGGGGCCGGTCCAGCGTGGCAGATGCGTGACCAGCGTGACCGTAAGCAGACCCAGCGCCAGCCCAATGCATGCGGCCACTGTGGCCGCCAGCACCGGCGTGAGCGGCAACATTGACAGCACAGCGGCAAAGCCGCAACCCCAGAAGCCAAACTGCAGACGCAACCGCGGACAGGACCATCGGCGCAGCCGCGGCGTCAGCAGGCTGATGCCGACCCCGCCCAATGCCATGGCTGCCATCACCGGTCGCAGCATCGGCTGCGTGAGTCCCAGCTCGGCCAGTCTGCGAAGAAATCCAAACTGCGCAAAGATCAGGAAGTAGATATAGGTAATGGCGACAAAGAGAGTCCCGGGCAGAGCTGCCAGGACGGAATCCGCCCCACCCGCCAGAGATTCGCCTTGCGATTTCTCAGCCATGGAACCTCGCTTCGGGGATTGCTTGCGGCATCAGCCAGCCCAATCGCAGGCCGGTCCATTGCAGTCCGGCATACAGGCCATCGGTCAGCACCACACTGATCCACCGCGGCTCCAGGGCATGTCGCGCAAGCTCTACCAGCACAAAGGCAGCTACCAGAGTGCGCACAAGTGCCGTGATCTCCCACTGCGTCCTCCATCGGGTCGCGGCCATCGGCTGCGAAGAGAAGGCCACCAGCCAGTAGCTCAATCCCACTGCCAGCACAAACACGCCGATGTACTGCAGAAACACGATCGGCTCCGGAGCCACGGTCAGTCCCATCCATCCCAGCGTGAGGCGCGGTGCCACCAGCAGCGCTGCTCCGGTAGCAGCGTCGGAGCCACCGGCCACAAGTTGATACCCCAGCAGCAGTCTTTTCTTCATGGAAGTTTCCTCGCCCTTGTCATTGCGCTGGCTATGGGTGGGCGGCTCTATCCGCACAGTCTGCGACGAGAGCGTTGCAGCAGCGCTCTCTGCCTGCCTGCAAGATTGTGCACCGGTCAGCTGCACGAGCCAGTCGGCGCCGGCAGCAGTCATTGCCAGCCCCTGGAGCAGCCGCAGCAGATACAGTCCATTCCGCATGGCACCGGGAACCATGGTAAACGCCGGATCAGCGCCCTCCACCCATCCGGCAGCCGAGAACAACACCACATAGAGCAGCGTCGCCATATTCCAGGTCCAGAACGACCATCTGCCATCCAGCCGCGCACCTGTCTCGCCCAGCAGCACAATCGCCACTACCAGCAGCAGACTGGTCACAAAGCCAGCCATCGCCAGAATGGAATGCGCCACAAGTGCGTCGGTGAACTTGATGCGATCCAGCACTCCCGGCAGAAAGCTGATGCAACCAGCCACGACCAGCAGCGCCCACCAAGCTTCCGTTGCCCACAGCCACCGACGCGCCGCAGCTGGCCAACAGAAACACTCCAGATAGGCCGGCGTCAGAATCGCCCACGGCAGCAGCGACAGGACCGCCAGATACTCCACCGGCAGGTGATGACTGGCATCGACGCCTCCGCTCATCCGCGGCAGCATCGCCAGCACTGCCAACTCCAACAGGAAATAGCCCACGTTCAGCGCAACTACGACGCGAACCCGTCCCCGCAGCGGTTGCCGCCGGACCAGCGACAGCGGCAGCACAAACAGAATCAGCACAACGGCCAGTGAGGACTCCAGCTGACTGGCGCCCGTCGGTCCCCCGGTGGACGGATTCACCGCCGGGTAGATCGCAGGATCCGTAGCCCGATACAGCAGGAACGGCACAGCCGCCAGCAGCAACAGGCCGCTTCCAGCCAGCAGACGGTGCATCCGCGGCACCGAGGATCGGCCTTGCCCATACGCAATCGCCAGTGCAAGCCACAGCATGCCCAGCGCAACCGGAAACAGCATGCGCGGATAGCCGCTCCAGTCCAGAAACAGCTTGCCCGTTACCCGGCCATGCAGCCAGTCCAGCGCGCCTGCAGCCAGAGCAATCGTCCACAACCAGACCGCTGCCCGTGCCAGGGTAGCTGCCGTAGCGCTCTGCAGCCGATACAGCGGAAACAGCCAGGCGACAAGCGGCAGCGCCACCCAGCCATATAGCTCGGCGTTCATGTGCACCGGCATCCAGCGCCCATAGGTAAGCGGACCCAGGAAATGCCCCGCATGCGGGAACAGCAGCAGCAAGGCCAGCCCATCGCCGATCAGATTCGCCAGCAGCAGCCAGGCGAAGGCATGCAGGAGGGTGAAGCGTACCAGTCCGGGCTGGAGCGAACTCTGGCTGCCTGCTGCCACACGTGTCATGGATTACCCCGCAGTCCGCGCGCCGCTGCCTGCGCTGTCCATCATCTTTCCATCGTGCATCTCCAGCAGCCGATCGCAGCGGGCTGCCAGCGCGCGGTCATGCGTCGCCATCACCAGCGTGATCCCTTCCCGATCCACCAACTCCAGCAGCAGGGCAAAGATCTGTCGGCTGGTCGCCTCGTCCAGCGCACCCGTTGGCTCATCGGCCAGCAGAATCGATGGGCGATTCATCAGCGCGCGGCACAGCGCCGTACGCTGTCGCTCTCCACCCGACAGCTTCTGAATCCGCTGCTGCAGGCGGTGGCTCAGGCCCGTTCGATCGGCCAGCTGATGCAGCCGCTCCATTGCCTCGGCCCGCGGCACTCCGGCAGCCACCGTGGGAATCAGGCAGTTTTCCGTCAGCGTCAGGTCGGGCAGCAGGTTGTGCAGTTGAAAGACAAACCCCACGTGATGGCGCAGCATGGTCTGCACCATACGGCCCGGACGCAGCGGCTGGCCGCGCACCACGATCTCGCCGGAATCCGGAGAGTCCAGGCCGCCGAGGAGATGCAGCAGCGTGCTTTTCCCGCAGCCCGACGGCCCGCACAGAGCCACCGTCTGTTGGGGATACACCTCGAGCGAGACGCCGTGCAGGACCGGGATGGCACCGTTCTCATAGGCCTTGGTCAGTCCCTCGGCCCGCAGAATCGGCTCGTTTGGCGTGGCTTTCCCCACTGGCATGCTGCTATTCAAAACGCAACGCCTCCACTGGGCGCACCCGCATCGCATATGCTGCCGGATACAGCGCTCCGGCAATGCCCGTGCCGATGGCCAGTACTGCAACGGCAAGCAGCAGCCCCGGAGACATCGTCGCATCCACATAGCCATGCAGCATGGGCACGGACTTCAGCACCATCACGGCCAGCACTCCCGTACCCAGTCCCGTCACCGAGCCGGTGAACGAAACCACTGCGGCCTCACCCAGAATCAGCGCCGTCAGTTGCAGCGGAGAAAATCCATTCACGCGCAGAATTGCAATCTCGCGAATCCGCGTAAAGACCGACATGATCATCGTGTTGGCCACTCCAAGTCCGCCCATCAGCACACCGGCCAGCCCCACCGCCCAGGCCGTCGCCTTCAGAATCTTGAACTGCGAATAGGAGTTGTTGAACTCCTGATCCTCCAGTGCAATCAGCGTGGGAAACTCCCGCTGCAGCCTTGCCTTGAATGCTGCCGCATCGCTGGGTTTGCGCAGCTTCACCGTGACCACCGAGGCAATGCCCTGCTTGTGAAAGAACCGCTGTGCCGTTGCCAGCGGCATAAACACGCCCCCATCCTCGAATCCATTGCGCGTGCGCAGAATGCCGCCCACCGTGAAGTGGCCATTGCCCAGCGCAATCGTGGCGTTCAGTTGCGCATGCAGAAACTCGGCCGCACGTTCGCCCAGCACCACGGAGTCCGCTCCCTCGGAACCATCCTCCGCCCGGCCTGCCGCGCGAAAGGCCGCATCCGAACCCGCCACCCACGTCGCGCGTGTCAGCCGCGTATCCGTCGCCGTCACGCCAAAACAGGTAATGATCGGCTGCGTCGGACTCGCCACAATCCCAAACAGAACCGGGTTGGCATGCTCCACCAGTGTCCACGTCGGAATGGCATCCATCGCCGCCTGGGGAACGCTGGAAAAGAACAGGTCTGCAACATTGCGCTCAAAGACCACAATCTGGCTGTCGGCGGAAAGCAGGCTGGAAAACATGCCCACAGCCCCCTGCAGAATGGTCACCACCGTCAGCATTGCCGCTACGGCAAAGGCAATCCCCGCCACCGAAATCGCAGTCCGAATCCGGTGTCGGCTGAGGTTGGTCAGGATGAGGCGCAGAAAGATCATGAGGCCAGCGCCAATGCGGCCAGACGCGCACGATGCGGCGGATGCAGCGCCAGCAGCCGATTCAGTTCCGCATCCATCTGCAGCCGCATCGATGCCAGGAAGGCATACTCCGGATGCACCGCCACCAGCCGACGCACCGCTCCAGCCGCCAGCCGGATCAGCCGTGCCGTCTTCATGCAGGCAGCATCCAGTCCGCAATCCAGTGCCAGATTCGGTCGCTCCAGCAGCGCATCGCGCCGCGCCGTCTTGCCGCAGGCATCCCCGGTGTGCAGCACATCCTTCAGATCATCCAGCGACTGATACGCCAGCCCCCACAGCACGGCAATCCGCTCCAGCCGCTCGATCAGGCGCGTCGCGCTGCCGGCCAGAATTGCCGGCAACACCAGCGGCAGCCGGATCAGCGAGACCGTTTTGCCCACGGCAATGCTCTGCGGCGAATGGACGCTGCGGGCCTGGGCATAGTGCAGGTCCAGGCTTTGCCCCTGCAGCAGCCCACCCACACCCAGATGCTGCTCCACGTAGCGCAGTCCCGCCTGCTGCTGCTCCAGCGGCAGCCCTGCCGCAGCCGACCAGATCATCCCGTAGGCGCGGTTGATCAGCGCCAGTGCCGCCAGCATTGCCGCGCCTTCACCAAATCGCTGATGCACACACGGCGCACCCCGACGGCTGGTCGCATCATCCATCGCAGGCAGATCGTCAAAGACCAGCGCCGCCGTGTGGAAGTACTCCATCGCAATGGCCAGTTGGCGTCCGCGCTGCCCATCCAGACCCGTAGCCCGCGCCATCTGCCAGGCCAGCATCGCACGCACCATGCTCCCGGGTCGCGCAAGCGTGGCGTGAATGGCAGAAGCCAGATGCGGCTCCAGATGCTCCGGCAATGCCATGCCGCTCGCGTAAGCCTGCTCCAGTTCATGGCGCAGGGAAGATTCCGGCAAGGGCATGCATCACTCCTGGAGGTGGAACATTGAGCCGCCGCAATCGTGGGCTGCTTACAACATTGGACGTTCTTTGGAGTGCCCGGGAAGAGCACCCGATTCTGAATTTTTTGTCACCGTCCCACATCCCGCTGTCGTTGCCGCTGCTCCATGCCCACCTTCGGCACAGGATGAAACCAGCCTGATTCTTGCAATAAATTGATTTATTCGCTTGTCCTTTCTGCAATCCATTCTGTAGGATTGGGTGTCCTAAAACCGGGTCTTGGATGCAGTTTGTAACGATTCCCGGCAGATCGGACGCGTCCGGAGTCTGGCACTCTGCAATCCCGTGCACAACCCGGACAGGAAATATCGGACTGAAATTACGGAGGAAGATTCGATCCATGCATATACGCAATGCAATTCTGGCTCTGAGCTTGGGTGCTGGAGTTCTGGCTGCCGCGCCGGTGGCATCGGCACAGACCACACCCACCCCCATCGAGGCGACGCTGGATGCCGCGCATCCGGCCACTCCCGTCTCCGACTACGTCTTCGGTATGTTCATTGAGCACATCGGCAAAACCATGTACGGGCCGCTCTGGGCAGAGATGCTGGACGACCGCAAATTCTATTTCCCCATCACGGACAACACAGCAGCTCCGGTCTCACGCCGCGGCTTTCCCGGCATGACCATGCGCCACTGGCATCCGGTCGGGCCACAGGCCTCCATCGTGATGGATACGGCAAAGCCCTTCGTCGGCCAACAGAGTCCGGAGATCACTCTCGACGGCACCACGCCGCACGGCATCCAGCAGTCCGGCCTGGCGCTGGTCCAGGGCAAGGCCTACACCGGCCACATCTGGCTGCGCGGCACCGCAGGCAGCAAGGCGCAGATCGTGCTCACCTGGAGCAATGGTTCGCAGAGCCGAACCCTGCTCACCGTGCCCGCGCTCAGCTCCGCCTATGCCCGCTACGCCTTCCACCTCACTGCTCCGGCCAACATCAGCGATGCCACGTTTCAGGTTGTCGGCACCGGCAAGGGCAGCTTCCATATCGGTGCCGTCTCCATGATGCCGTCCGACAACATCGATGGCTTCCGTCCTGATACCATCGCCCTGCTGCGCCAGATTCACTCCGGCTTCTGGCGATTCGGCGGCAACTACACCTCCAACTACTCCTGGTATGACGCCATCGGCGACCGCGACCATCGCCCCTCCGACTGGGACTTCGCCTGGAACCAGATGCAGACCAACGACATCGGCCCGGATGAGTTTGCCGAGTTCTGCAAGCTCATCGGCGTCGTGCCGTATATCAGCGTCAATGCCGGCCTCGGCGACGCCCACTCCGCCGCCCAGGAAGTCCAGTACATGAACGGCGCCGCCACCACCCCGATGGGAGCATTGCGGGCAAAGAACGGCCATCCCGCCCCCTACCACATCCGTTACTGGAACATCGGCAACGAGCCCTGGGGCGAGTGGCAGATCGGCCGCACCGACCTCAAGTACTTCATGATCAAGCACAATGACTTCGCCAAAGCCATGCGCCAGGTCGATCCCTCCATCACGCTGATCGCCTCCGGCGAGATGCTCGAGGACGGACAGGTTCCCGGAGCCCTGCGGACCAAATACGTCGGCAATCTGGCCGGTGCCTACAACAGCGACTTCGACTGGACCGGACGCTTCCTCAAGGATTGCTGGGGCAACTTCGACGGCATTGCCGAGCACTGGTATGCCAACCCCGGCGTGCGCTACAACGTGGAAAAAGCAAAGAATCTGCCGGCAGACAAGCCCAATAACGATGCCTACGACAAAATCCAGCAGACCACGCTGGAGTACGCGCGCTACCCCGCCAACATCGTCCGCTCCAAAGCCGAGGAGTGGGAGGGCTATCAGCAGCGCTTCCCGGCCATGGTGCCAAAGAAGACCTTCCTGTCCATCGACGAGTATGCCTACTTTGGCGGCAACTTCCGCCGCGGATCCGACCTGAAGCAGGCGCTGGCCTACAGCATGCTCTTCAATGAGATGCTGCGCCACTCCGACTTCATGACCATGGCTGCGCACACCATGGGCACCTCCACGCTGGACTTCAACCAGACCTCCTCCACGCTGAATACGCTGGGCCTGGTCTTCAAGATGTTCAGCAACAACTTCCCGGGATCCACCCCCATTGCCGTCACTGGAAACTCTCCGCAGCCGGCTCCTCAATATCCTCCCGCACCGGATCAGCCCAGGGTCAGCTCCGGCAGCCCCACCTATCCGCTCGATCTCTTCGCGGCTCTCTCGCCGGACCACAAATTTCTGGTGGTCTCCGTCGTCAATGCCACCGACAAGCCTCAGCCGCTTGCTCTGCAACTCAGCGCAATGCACATCCACGGAGCGCCCACACTGCTCCAGTTGACCGGCAGCAGCCTCGACGCCGTGGATCGCGTGGGACAGGCACCGCAGGCCACCCTCCGGCAGTCCACCGTCAGCGGCTCTCCGAACGCGCTGACCATTGCCCCCATCAGCATCAACATCTACCGCTTCCCGATCAGCATGTAGATCCCTTCGCGTCAGGTCCAGGGTTCCCCTCCTGAGCCTGACGCCGGGAATCCATTTCCGAACGACGAACACCACCTCAGGGAAAGGAATTTGCCATGTCTTCCTCATCAACGAACGACTCTCGACTCCTCAGTCGGCGCGACGCTCTCAAGCTCTCGGCAGGCGCCGGGCTTGCTGCAGCCGTCGCTCGTCCCGCTCAGGCATCCGACAGCATCAAAACCGGCGTCCACCAGCAGCAGCCACCCAACTGCTCCACGCCGCACACAGCCGTAGCCCAGACGCGTTACGGCAAGGTACGCGGCTTCGTCTCCGGCGATGTCTTCACCTTCAAGGGCGTGCCCTACGGCCAGGACACCGGCGGAGCCAATCGCTGGCTTCCGGCCAAGCCGCCCATCCCCTGGGAGGGCGAGTATCCGGCGCTCATCTACGGGGCAAACTGCCCACAGCGCCTCCATGACTGGCACAGCCAGGAGCAGGTCTTCCTGCAGGACTGGGATGACGGCTGGCAGAGCGAGGACATGCTCAAGCTCAACATCTGGACTCCCTCGCTCACCGGCAGTCGCCCCGTCATGTTCTATATTCACGGCGGTGGCTTTGAATTCGGCTCCTCCTATGAGCTTCCCTCGCACGAGGGCGCAAACATGGCCCGCTACCACGATGTCGTCCAGGTCTCGGTCAACCACCGCCTCAATGCGCTGGGCTTTCTCGACATGTCTCAGTTCGGTCCCGGCTACGAGGAGTCCTCAAACGTCGGTATGACCGATCTCGTCGCAGCGCTGAAGTGGGTGCAGGAGAACATTGCCAACTTCGGCGGCGACCCCAACCGCGTCATGATCTACGGCCAGTCCGGCGGCGGCGGCAAGGTAGCCACACTCATGGCCATGCCTTCGGCGCAGGGACTCTTCCACTGTGCCGCGATTCAATCCGGCGGAGCCTTCACCAGCCCGGCCGAGGAGGCCCGCGAACTCACCCGCCAGATGGTCAAGGATCTCGGCATCTCCGCGGGCAGCCTCAGCGCGCTGCAGAAGATGGACTGGAAGGATCTGATGGCGGCTGCCGACGCCGCGCAGGGCAAGCTCACCGCCAGCAATCCCGGCCCATTCCACATGCCCGGACCACCCCGCCGATTCTGGGCGCCTGTCCTCGATGGCACCGTCATTCCCGTCAGCCCCTTCCATGACTCCGCACCTGCCATCTCACGCAATATTCCGTTGATGGTCGGCTCGGTCAGCGAGGAAGGCAACATGATGGCATCCCGCCCCACCGAGGCGGAGTGGCGCGCCAACCTCATCCACGCCTACGGCGCGGAAAAAGGCAAGGCACTGGCCGATGCCATGCAGAAAGCCTATCCGCAGAAGAGCGCCCGTACCCTCTCCTATATGTGCGGCGGCCGTGGATTTCTCAACGGACTCTCCATGCGCAACGGTGTCGTCCACATGGCCAAACTCAAATATGAGCTGCACGCCGCGCCGGTCTACACCTACTACTTCACCTGGCAGACAAAGATGCTGGACGGCGTGCCCGGAGCCTGGCACACCTCCGACCTGCAGTTCTGCTTTGACAACACCCTGCGCTGCGAACAAGGCACCGGCAACACTCCCGAAGCACAGGCTCTGGCGCGCAAGATGGCCCGTGCCTGGGCCAACTTCGCCCGCACCGGCAACCCCAGCCAGCCCGGACTCGTCTGGGAGCCATCCGACCCGGTCACCAACAAAACCATGGTCTGGGATAACGACAGCCGCATGGTCAACGATCCAGACGGCGAACTGCGCAAGTTCCTGCTCTGAATCCAGACCACGCATTCGCAACCCAGCAGAGGCCTGCCATCCCCGGCAGGCCTCTGCTGTCTGGTGCCAACCTTCCCCGGGCATCTCCACCCACGCCGATGGCAACCCCGCACTCCACCGTAGGCATCTGGTTTCGCCCATCGATTTGGAGTAGAGTGCTAAGTACTTTGCATCCTCCTTCCATCTCCGATCAGAACGCCGGAGACAGGCCGAATCCTCCGCAGATGTCCGCACAGCCGACTCCGGAGACTTCTGCCCGCAAGCGCCCATGGGAAGCCATCCGTAGCGCCTGGACCCGATACTCCGCCCTGCTTGCCTTTCTGGCCATCCTGCTGCATCTGCTCTTGCGATTTCTGCTGCACTCCAGTGCGCGCACAGCCTCCATTCCGCTCTGGGTGGCCATCCTTGCCGGTGGTCTCCCCTTGCTGTACGCGCTGTTACTCCAGATATGGAAGCGTCAGTTCGGTGCTGACTTCCTTGCCGGTCTTTCCATTGTCACGGCCGTCCTCATGCAGGAGCTTCTGGTTGCCACCATCATCATCCTCATGCTCACCGGCGGACAGACGCTGGAGGAATACGCAACCCGGCGCGCTTCGTCCGTGCTCCGCGCCCTGGCCCGCCGCATGCCCAGCATGGCGCACAGGATCGACGGAAACACCACCGTCTCCATCCCCGTCGCCGACATTCGCATCGGCGATCGGCTCATCGTCTTTCCGCACGAGATCTGTCCCGTCGATGGAACAGTTGAGGCCGGCATCGGCACCATGGATGAGTCCTTCCTGACCGGCGAACCCTTTCGCATCCGCAAGACGTCAGGATCCCTGGTCATCTCCGGTGCCTTGAACGAGGATGCCGCGCTGACCATCCGCGCCGACAAGCTCGCCGTCGACTCCCGCTACGCACGCATCATGCAGGTCATGCAGAAGGCAGAGCAGAACCCTCCGGCCATCCGCAGACTCGCAGACCGGCTCGGAGCCTATTACACCCCCATGGCAGTTCTGGTTGCGGTTGCCGGTTGGCTCCTCAGCGGAGATCCCGAACGCTTTCTTGCCGTCCTCGTCATCGCCACTCCATGCCCGTTGCTGCTGGCAATCCCCATCGCGATCATCGGCTCCATCTCGCTTGCCGCCAAGCATGGCATCGTCATCAAGAAGCCCGCCGTGCTCGAGCAGCTTGGCAAGATTCACACCATGTTCTTCGACAAGACCGGAACCCTCACGCACGGCGAGCCCATCGTCACCGAGGTTCTCCCGTTCTCCGGCGCTTCCACCGACGATGTTCTCCGCCTCTGCGCCACTCTCGAGCAATACTCCAAGCATCCGCTTGCCAGCGCCATTCTGCATGCCGCCCAGCAGAACCATCTGCAGCTTCCAGTCGCTGAAAACATCCGCGAACATCCCGGTCAGGGACTCACCGGACAGGTGACCGGCAAAAGCGTACTGGTCACGGGAAGAAGCCGTCTGCCTGCAGATCTGGTTTCCGCGCTGCCGTCCTCCGACTCCGGCATGGAGTGCATCGTCCTCGTTGACGGTCAACTCTTCGGGCTCATCCGCTTCCATGATCGCCCGCGCCTGGAAAGCAAATCCTTCATCGCGCACCTCAAGCCCCGGCACCAGGTGGCATCCATCATCCTGCTTTCCGGCGATCGCGATCACGAAGTCCGGCATCTGGCAGAAATCGTAGGCATCCACGAGATGCATGCCAGCCTGACCCCGGAGCAGAAGCTGCAGATCGTCCAGGAACAGACAGCAAAGTCTCCCACGCTTTTCCTCGGCGACGGCATCAATGATGCTCCGGCCATGCTGGCGGCAACCGTCGGCATCGCCTTCGGACAGCACAGTGACATCACCGCAGAAGCTGCCGATGCCGTCATTCTGGAGGCAAGTCTCGACCGCGTCGACACGCTCCTTCACATCGGCATGCGCATGCGCCGCATCGCCCTGCAAAGCGCCATCGGCGGCATGGTTCTCAGCGTGCTCGGCATGGTTCTTGCCACCCTTGGCCTGCTTCCGCCTGCCGCCGGCGCCCTGGGCCAGGAACTCATCGATCTGCTGGCTGTCCTGAACGCTCTCCGCGCATCCTTCCCCGGCAGGCAACTGCAGGACCTGCGTTGAGCTAACCCTCCACGGACACTTCCACTGCTCCTCATGAGCCGGCAAGCTTATCCCGGAAGACCGACCCACTGCGGTCATGCCAGAAGTTCAATCAAGAGACGACAGAATCCCGTACCTTGAATGAATGCACCATCTGACGAAGACTCTCTGCAAGCCTGGACATGTCCTGACACGCAGACACGGTTCGCTGCGAGTTTTCCGCCGTCAGATGGATGATGTTTGTGATCTCACCCACGCTTCCGTTCACCGCGTTTGCCGCATACGACTGTTCCGTCGAAGCTGCTGCAATCTGTGACACCATCGATTGCACAGATGCTGCACCCGCAATGATGCTCTCCAGCGCTTCGCCTGCCTGTCGCGCAGAGCTGGCTCCCTGCACCACCTCAGCCAGACTCGACTTCACGGCATCCACAGTGTCCTGCGTTCCGCTTTGAATCGCACGAACCGTATTGTTGATTTCCTTGGTTGCCGTGCTTGTGCGCTCTGCCAGCCGGCGCACCTCTCCGGCCACCACTGCAAATCCTCGCCCATGCTCCCCGGCCCTTGCCGCTTCAATCGATGCATTCAATGCCAGCAGATTCGTTTGCTCGGCAATATCCTCGATCACACCCACAATTCGACCAATGGACTGACTTGCAGAACCAAGAGACTCAATCCTCTTGGACGTCTCTTCATTGAGTCCGGCCAGATGCTGAATCCGTTCAACCGTCTGATGAACTGTGGCTCCTCCTGTCCTGGCAGACTCTTCGGATCTCTGTGCATCCAGCGCAGCTGTCTGGCTGGTTGAACTGATCTCCCGGATTGAATCCGACATCTCACGAATTGTTGTGCGAATTTGATCTGCCTGCTCCTTCTGCGTCGCGGTTTGCACGGCTGTCTCCCGGGCACGCGACTCCATCTCGCTTACCGATAGCATCAGGACTTCGGCATTCCTGGCCACACTTTGAATAATGCTCTCGATCTTCCCAATGAACTCATTGAACCAGGTTCCGACTTCGTCAATCTCATCTCCTCCTGCAACCTCAATCCGTTTTGTAAGATCGCCTTCGCCTTCCGCTATGTCCTTCAGGCGAAGGCTCAATGCATGCAGGCGTCCCACCACCTGCTCCTGAATCACCCACCACGCCAGAAGGCCACTCCCCAGTGCAATCCCAAGCATCAGAAATCCAACCACACGCGACCACACACTCCACTCGTCCACGCGATTAAGATCGAATTGAAACTGATTGGAGATTGCAGTACTCAGATCTGTCAGCTGGCCGGAAAGTCCCTTGTTTTCTGATGCCAGAGATCGCATCGTCGCCATTGTTTCCGCAGACATACCATCCGGGCCAGACAAGGCTTTTTGATATGTCTGGGCGCTCTTGGACTGCAACTCTTGAAAATGCTCCCGCACATCCTTTGCCTTTGCCTGCAGGACTGTATCTCCTCCCAGATCCGCTTCCACTGACTCCATCGCATGTTCCACCGTATCCGCATCCGTGGCAGCTGCCTTCAATGAACCCTGATCCTGGAGCACCACAGCATCGCGGTAATGCTTCTGCAGCTTCTCAAATGCCGCTGAAGCCTCCTGCATCTTCAACGCAGAGGGAAACAGTGACCTGGAGATGGACTGCATGTGCTGATGTGTCACCAGAGCAGTTACCATCACCATCGCCAGCATCGCCATACTTGCTGCGCTCAGCAGTCCAAAGCTGCCAAGTACACGTGTTCGAATGGAAAATCCCTTCAACATTGCCATTACCTCACTTGGAGAACTTTCACGCCATCATGCGCTGCAGACTTGCCGACATATCCAACTGCACCGGAGGTATGCAGAACGTATTCCACCATCGCAGCATCCGTATCCTCCTGCTTTGGCATGCTTCCCTGACCCGAAAACACCAGACTGCGCCAGGATGCTCGGAATGCCGCATCTGACTTTCCGATAAACGCTGCCAGAAATGCGTTCGTCGTTTCGCCAGACTTCAACAACACGGGAATTACCTTTGACCCATCGTGAAGTGACGTTGCATTCCCCGTGAATACATCCCGGATCTCTCCCTTGCTCACCCCCGTTGCCTTCACACTGGGATTCGCGATCAACAACACTTGTGCACGCGCAATCCCAGGCAACACCATCATGCAAATCGCTGCTGCCATCCATAGCCAAATCTTCTTCATCACCGGACTCTCCTTTCGGTCAAAACGCTAGAAACTTACGCCAACCTTCATCACAAGTGTGTCTGTATTTGGCTTCAGGCCATTCGGATTCATCGTTTGATCAAATCCAAACTCCGTACCCCGCATGAAGTGTTCCTCGGCCTTTGCATACAAAAACTCGTTGAAGTCATAACGTCCGTTAATCACCCAGTCAAAGAATCGCCGCGATGAGGAGGAAACAGGCGAAGCACGATCTACACTCTGCGTGTCATATACGCCCACGCTCAATTTCGACGTCGCCTTATACGTTGACATCGCATACCAGGCTCGCTGATCAAGATACCCTCCCTGAGCCGGCAGTCCTGTCAGATTCACAGAGAACGGAACCGTAAGCCGGATATATTCCCCCGCCACCATCAGCTTGTCGTTCTCATACTTGCCGAAATACGATGGCTGATTAAACTCCTTGGTTTGCTGCGTTCCGGTGTATGGACCGTACACAAGGAGTCCGGAGGCGGACCTTTGATTCACTTCGGATGCACCAATCATCAGCCCGCGAATCGGAAGCTGCCAGCGTAGCGTCAGTCCCGCCAGCTTGAAGGAAATTCCATTCGGCAACGTTTCTCCGCTTTCTGTCTGATTCAGAAAATACCCGTCATTGCCTGGAAGGCTGCGTACTCCAGCAAACCCCCAGTACTGCAACCTCCCTCCCTTACTTCCCATCCGCGCATCGCCGTATACAATTCCACCTTCATGCGACAACACCGAGTTTCGACTCAACAGCGGATAGACGCCCTGTGGCAATAAGGCCCACTGGTACGATGGATCAATGTCCTGAATCTCATTCAACAGGCCCGTAGGCGTCTTCACTTTTCCAAACCTGAATCCGATCCGATCATTCACCTTGTAATCCGCTGCAGCCCAGTCCAGCGTGATCGCATTTCCAATGTTACCCAGCAGCATGTATCGCGCCTGAACCCCGATCCGCAGCTTCGGCACTGGAGTCGCTCCCACATTGACCACCGCTTCCGTCCACTGCAGGCTCCCACCACTGGAGTCCATCGTAAAAATGTTGTTGTTGTTCGTGTACACAAAACTCTGCGTTGCGTAGCCGTGAATCTGAATATTCAGATCATCCAGACTCTGAGCATGCGCTCCCGCCTCCACACACACTGCCAGAATCAGGAATGCAAGTATCCTTCGCATCAGTATTCTCCTTCTTGTTTTTGCGGATGTTTGCCCACCACTGATATCGGCAGGAAGCTTCTATGCTTCACTCCAAAGAGAATGAACAATATTTAAGGAAGCCGTGGAGCATGCAGTGCCCTGCAACGAACACTCAGACCTTCCTCCAGATACATCCGGTAGACGCGCTTGACGTTCACCGCATGGCCTCTTCGTCCAGCAGCACATGCAACAGACAATAGCCTTAGCGCAGCTTCTGCTGGCCTGAACCCCGTATTCCGCACAGAACCGAGCACGATTTTCGTATTCAGGAAGGTGCGGAGCGATGTCGAGGAGCAAGCACACGGAAGCGCAGATGATCGCGGCGGTCAAGCAGATGGAAGCCGG
>JAKBAG010000164.1 GCA_021809235.1 Acidobacteriota bacterium | reverse complement strand
ACGATGCCGACGGAGTTGAGGTAGAAGGCGAAGAGGATGAGGACTCCGCAGACTAGGCCAACGGCAAAGCGGCGGCGGGTGAGGAATTGCGTTCGCGGGGAGCCAAGCTGGGGGACCATGGGAAGGGCGAAGAGGATGCCGCCGAGGAATCCGCCGAGGTGGGCCATGTTGTCGATGCGGACGCCGACGGGTACGACCATGGTGCCGAAGCCGATGACGAAGTTGATCGCGGCAAAGTAAATGACGTAGCGGCGGAGGCTGGCCAGTTCACGGGGAGGCATGGGCAGGCGCGGGCTTTTGAGCAGGACGATGAGCGCACCTGCGAGTCCGAAGACGGCACCCGAGGCACCGACGCCGACGGCGTTGGTGGAGTGGAAGGCCTGGCTGACGCCCATGGAGAGCAGGTTGCCGGCTGCTCCTGAGAGCAGGTAGACAGCGAAGACGCCCCAGGGGCCCATGAGCGGCTCACCGAGGAGTCCGAGGTTCCAGAGGCACCACATGTTGGTGGCCAGATGCCAGATGCCGACGTGGACGAACATGGCGGTGACGATGCGCCACCACTGGCCGTCGATGAGGATGGCCTGGGGATTGTTCGCGCCCCAGTGCATGAGCTGGGCTGCGGTGGGGCTGACGAAGCTGACGTGCGCCATCAGCATGGCGAGGAAGACGAGGGAGTTGATGCCGACGAGCAAGTAGGTGGCCGGTGCCCAGGCCCAGGAGCGCGGGCCGCGACGGCCCTGGCGGAACTCGCGGGCGCGGACGGCGCGGAGCTGTTCCTGCTGGCGGGGTGGCAGGTGGTCGGGTGGGAGGATCTCTCCGGCGGAAATGTGGGCGGAATCGCCGTCCATATCTCCACTCTAGTGGGATGGGGGGCTGAAGGCCAAGCGGTGTATCGGCAGAAGGATGTACCCTGAACGAAGCGGGATTGCCGGAGTGATGGGCAGCCTGGAGTCTGGATGGGGAGGGTGTGGTTTTGGAGCAGGATGCGAGGAAGATTCGGCGGGCGCTGCTGAGCGTGACGGACAAGACGGGGCTGGTGGAGTTTGCGCGTGAGCTGGAAGGGTTGGGCGTGGAGCTGATCAGCACCGGAGGCACGGCGCGGGCGCTGCGTGAGGCCGGGCTGAGGGTGAAGGAGATCAGCGAGCTGACGGGTTTTCCGGAGATGCTGGATGGCCGGGTGAAGACGCTGCATCCGCGGGTGCATGGAGGATTGCTGTATATCCGAGGCAATGCCGAGCATGAGGCGGCGGTGCGGGAGCATGGGATTGAGCCGATCGACATGGTGGTGGTGAACCTCTATGCGTTTGAGAAGACGGCAGCGCGGGCAGGCGTCCGGTTTGGCGAGCTGATTGAGAATATCGATATTGGTGGCCCGTCAATGGTGCGCTCGGCGGCGAAGAACTTTCGCGATGTGGCGATTGTGACGCGGGTGGGCGAGTATGGAGCGCTGGCCGGTGAGCTGCACGAGAACGATGGCTGCCTGAGCCTGAAGACGCGTTGGCGGCTGGCGCAGCAGGCCTTTGCGACAACGGCGGCTTATGACAGCGCGATTGCGGCGACGCTGGAGACGCTGGCCGAGGCTGGCGATCCCGAGGCTGCGGCAGAGCCGGATCCGACAGCGATTCCGGCAGCACTGCGGCTGCATCTGCCGCTGGAGCGGACGCTGCGGTATGGGGAGAATCCGCACCAGAGGGCAGCACTGTATACGGACGGAAGCGGAACGGGTGTGGCTGGAGCGCGGCAGTTGCAGGGCAAGGAGCTGAGCTTCAACAATCTGGTGGATCTGGATGCGTGCTGGGGTCTGGCGGAGGAGTTTGGCGAACCGGCGGTAGCCATCATCAAGCATACGAATCCCTGTGGCGCGGCGACCGGCGGCAGCGTGCGGGAGGCGTATGAGAAGGCGCTGGCAGCCGATCCGGTGAGTGCGTTTGGCGGGGTGATCGGGATCAATCGCACGGTGGATGCCGAGGCGGCGACAGAGATTGCGCGGCTGTTTACGGAGGCAATTGCTGCCCCTGGTTACACGGCGGAGGCGCTGGCAATCTTTGCGGCGAAGAAGAATCTGCGACTGCTCGAGGTGAAATCAGCGCGGCCAGGCTGGATGATCCGTCAGGTTTCCGGTGGGGCGCTGGTGCAGGACGCGGATCGGGGGCAGGTGAGCGCGGAGGGTCTGCAGGTGGTGACCAAACGAGCGCCGAGCGAGGCGGAGATTGCGAGCCTGCTCTTTGCCTGGCGGATCTGCAAGCATGTGAAGTCGAATGCGGTGGTGTATGCGCGGGATGGTCAGACGATCGGGATAGGAGCCGGGCAGATGAGCCGCGTGGATGCGGCGCGTTTTGGAGCGATGAAGGCGGTGCTTCCGCTGACCGGATGCGTGGCGGCCTCGGATGCGTTTTTCCCGTTTCCGGATGGGTTGGAAGTGGTGGTGGAGGCCGGAGCGACGGCGGTGATACAGCCGGGCGGGTCGGTGAGGGATGCGGAGGTGATTGCCGCAGCGGATCGGCTGGGCGTGGCGATGGTGTTCACGGGAATGCGTCACTTCCGGCACTGAAAATGGCGCCGGGAGCGCCGCTGGTGGCAACCGGTTGAGGATACAATCGTCCAAAGAACAGGAATGGCACCGGGCAGCGACAGGATGCCGCGCCGGAGCCCAAGGATGCCGATGAATCGAGCAAACAGGGATGCGTGGCGCGGGCTGGGCGTGCTGATGGTGGGCACGCTGGCCGGTGCGATGGTGACGGCACAGACTCCTCCGACGACGACGGGAGCGGCCGGTGCCGGGACGGGCACGACGACTACGGGCAAGACCATGGACGCGGCAAAGCCTGCAACCGGACAGCCTGCAACCGGATTGCCGGATCGCGCTGCGGCCTACTATCACGCGGCGCTGGGGCACACCTACGAGGAGATGGCGACCAACTATGGCCGCCAGGACTATGCCACGCGCGCCGAGGAGGAGTATAAGCAGGCGCTGCAGGCTGATCCCGGCTCGGCGGAGCTGGCGGCACAGCTGGCAGAGCTCTACTTCCGGACGGGACGGATTGGGGAAGCGGTAAAGACGGCCCAGGCGATTGTGCAGAAGGACCCGAACAATCTGGATGCGCACAAGGTGCTGGGCAGTATTTATCTTCGTTCGCTGGGCCAGCAGCAGGACGCGGCCGCTCAGGCGGGGCCGGCAGGACAGATGGTGGACCTGGCGATTGCCGAGTACCAGAAGATTGTGTCGCTGGAGCCGGCCAATGTGGAGAATCACCTGCTGCTGGGGCAGTTGTATACGGTGAAGCACGACACGGCGAAGGCGGAGGCGGAGTTTCGCACGGCACAGACGCTGGAGCCCTCGTCGGAGGACGTGGTGATGAGCCTGGCGCGGCTGTATGCGCAGGATGGGAATCTGGACCGGTCGGCGGCACTGCTGGCGTCGGTTCCTGCCGACCAGCGAACGCCGCGGATGGAGTTTGCGCTGGGCGCCACCTATGAGCAGATGAAGGATCGGAAGCGGGCGATTGCGGCCTATCGCAGCGCCTCGGAGATGGATCCGCAGGATGCTACGATCACGCGAGCCCTGGCGCGGGCACTGCTGATGGACAACCAACTGCAGCCGGCGCTGGATGCCTTCGAGAAGTTGCATAAGGCTGATCCGCAGGATGTGGATGCGCTGAACCGGATGACGGAGATCGAGCGGCGGATGGGCCGGTACGAGGCGGCATTGGCAACGGCGAAGATGGCACTGGCCAAGGACCCGAATTCGCTGGAGGCCGGGTATAACGAGGGTCTGCTGCTGGATGTGCTGGGCCGGTATGACGAGTCCATTGCGGTCTACCAGCAGATGCTGGATGCGACCAGCCACGCCAATGGCGCCTATACGAACGAGGAAAAGGCCAACCGCAGCATTTTTCTGGAGCGGCTGGCTGCGGTGTATCACGAGGACAACAAGACGGACGAGGCGATTGCAACCTACCAGAAGCTGATTGCCATGGGCGGCGATTATGCCAAGCGCGGCTATCAGGGCGAGGTGGAGACGTATCGCGACGCGAAGATGTTTGACCAGGCAACGGCGGTGTGTCGCAAGGCGGTGGCGGAGAATCCGAACGATCGCGATTTGAAGCTGCTGCTGGCCTGGGAGCTGGGCGATACAGGCAAGCTGGACGAAGGGGTTTCGATTGCACGGAGCCTGCTGAACGGCAGCCACAGCGATCTGGATGTGTATCTGCAGATCTCGCAGATTGAAGCGCGGCAGCACCACTGGAAGGAAGCCGAAGAGGCGTTGGAAAAGGCGCAGCCACTGGCGACCAAGACTGGGGAAAAGGCCAATGTACTGTTCCAGAAGGGATCGATTGCCGAGGAGCAGAAGCATCTGGAGCAGGCCGAGCAGGACTTCCATGCGGTGCTGGAGCTGGACCCGAACAATGCGATCACGCTGAATAATCTGGGCTTTATGCTGGCCGACAAGACGACCCGCTACACGGATGCGCTGAAGTATATTCGCAAAGCGGTGGACCTGGAGCCGATGAACGGCGCGTATCTGGATTCGCTGGGCTGGGTGTATTACAAGCTGGGCGATTACGAGCCAGCCGAGGAATATCTGCGCAAGGCTGTGGAACGGACGGCAACGGACCCGACGGTGCATGACCACCTGGGCGATCTCTACGAGAAGACCGGGCGGATCCGTCTGGCTGCGTCGCAGTGGGAGATCTCCCTGGCTGAGTTCCAGAAGGCAGCAGCGGCGGACGTGGACCCGGCGGAGGTGGCACGGGTGCAGAAGAAACTGGAAAGCGCACGGACCCGGCTTGCCAGGCAGGACAGCCTGATCGGGAATCCGGATAAACAGCCGTAGGACGGGGCGATGAGCCATGCGGCAAAGCCGGAGCCGAGCGTGAAGGAGCGATGGCCGCTGCAGCGGCTGGCTGTAGGCGATGACGAGCAGCAGATGCTGGCGCGTCGTCGGGAGCAGGAGCAGCCGCACGCGTATCGCACGCCGTTTGTCCGGGACTGCGGACGAATTCTGCATGCGCGGGCCTTTCGGCGGCTGGCGGGCAAGACGCAGGTATTTGCCCGGGGACAGCGGGAAACCGACCATCTGCGCAGCCGACTGACGCATACGCTGGAGGTGGCGCAGATAGCGCGGACACTGGCGACGGCGCTGGGCTTGAATGCGCATCTGGCCGAGGCACTGGCTCTGGTTCACGACATTGGACATCCACCTTTTGGACATGCCGGGGAACGGGCACTGGATGCGGCGTTGCGTCCGCATGGGATGCGCTTTGACCATAACCTGCATGCGCTGCGGATTGTGACCAGCTTTGAGCAGAGGCATGCCGGGTATATGGGGCTGAACCTGACGCTGGGCGTACGCGAAGGGATCATCAAGCACTCGCGGGAGTATGCCGCCGAGGAGCATCCGGAGCTTGCGGAGTATTTTCTGGACGAGCTGCCGCCGGTGGAGGCGCAGATCATCGATCTGGTGGATGAGATTGCGTATCTGACCGCGGATATGGAGGATGGTCTGGAGGCGGAGATTCTGCATCTGGAGCAGGTGCGAGCGGAGTTGCCGCTGTTGGATGAAGCCTATCGGGAGGCCGAACGGCAGCATCCGGCGGCAGCGCCGCGACTGCTGCGCAACGATGCGCTGAAGACGATTCTGAACCGGCTGGTAACGGACCTGATGGAGGAGTTGCAGCGGCGCACGGCAGGGATGGATTCGCTGACGACGGTGCGGCGGTGCGGCAGTCGGGTGGCCACATTCAGCGATGCGGTGGAGGCCGAACGGCAGCGGATGCGACAGTTCCTGTACCGGCACCTGTACGAGTCTGCCGAGCTGGAGGCGGAGCACCGGCGGGCAGCCGAGATCGTGGGCACTCTGTTTGCTGAGTGGGTGGCCGATCCGGAACGGATGCCGGCCGACCATGCGGCGCGGGCTGTGAGCGAAGGCGCGGCACGGGCGGTGACAGACTACCTGGCCGGGATGACGGACAGCTATATCGAGCAGGCCTGGCAGCGGCATCTGGCCGGTCGATGATGCGCCGGGCCGGATGCCAGGGATCTGTTGTCGGGAGAGGATCCGAAAGGATAGCCAGAGGAAAATCTTTCCGCGAAGGCATTTCCCGGATTCATGCAGGCTCTAGTCGCCGACAGGCTGCGGGGAGTGTTCGTGCTCGAGTTCGCCTAACTCGGAGCCGATGCGGTGCAGCTTCATGAAGCGCCACTGCAGGCGGTCAAAGAAGAGATAGACGACCGGGGTGGTGAAGAGCGTGAGCATCTGGGAGACGATGAGTCCACCGACGATGGTGATGCCGAGTGGGCGGCGCAGCTCCGAGCCCTGGCCGAGGCCGATGACCAGAGGCAGACCACCGAAGAGCGCGGCCATGGTGGTCATCATGATGGGACGGAAGCGCAGCAGACAGGCCTGGTAGATGGCATCGATCGGGGCCAGGCCCTGCTCGCGCTCAGCCTGCAGGGCAAAGTCGATCATCATGATGGCGTTTTTCTTCACGATGCCGATGAGCAGCAGGATGCCGATGAGGGCGATGATGCTGAGATCGGTGCGTGTGAGCAGCAGGGCAAGGATGGCGCCGACGCCGGCCGAGGGCAGTGTGGAGAGAATGGTGAGCGGATGGATGAGGCTCTCATAGAGAATGCCCAGGACGATGTAGACGGCGACGATGGCGGCAAGGATGAGCCAGGGTTCGGTGCGGAGCGAGTCCTGAAAGGCCTGCGCAGTGCCCTGGAAAGTGCCGCGAATGGCAGCCGGCATACCGAGTTCCCGCTCGGCCTTCTGGACGGCGCTGACGGCCTGACCGAGGGCGACGTTGGGGGCCAGGTTGAAGGTCTCGGTGACGGCCGGGTACTGGCCCTGATGGTTG
>JAKBAG010000163.1 GCA_021809235.1 Acidobacteriota bacterium | reverse complement strand
GGCGGCGATGGATTTGCGCGGGTGCGCCTCCCAGTCAGCGCGCAGCAGCGTGACATGGGGCACGATGGGTAGTCCGGCCTGGGCGAAGAGGCGCTTCATCACGTCCTTGTCCATGCCGGCGGCGGAGCCGAGGACGCCGGAGCCGACGTAGGGCATATCGGCGAGTTCGAGCAGTCCCTGAATGGTGCCGTCCTCGCCGAAGGTGCCGTGGAGTACGGGAAAGACGACGTCGATGGAGCGCGAGGAGATTGGCTCGGGAAGCTGGGCGGCACTGGCTTGCAGGGCGCTGGCCTGAAGCTGGAGCGCGCTGGCATCGTGTGCGGCGTTGGTTGCGCCGGTGAGCAGGGCGCGGGCCGAGTCTCCGCTGAGCCAGTGGCCGGATTTGGCGATGCCGATGGGGACGACATCGAAGCGGCGGCGGTCGATGGCGGCGAGGATGGAGCTGGCCGAGCGCAGAGAGACTTCATGCTCGCCGCTGCGCCCGCCGAAGAGAATGCCGACCCGAAGTTTTTTGCGTTTCACAAAGTTGATTGTAGCTGTGTGCCGGGATGGGCACTCATCCGAGCGCAGAGGATGTGCTTGGGTGGTAAAGTGCGGTCAGCGAGAACCGGCCGGTGTATCCGGAAGACCGTCCTGAGTGCAGGAACACTACCGTAGGTGGCATCAACCCGTTCTTCGGATGCCAAGGAGCGGAGGATGGGGCCGTGCTGCAATGGAATCTGGCAGGCAATGACATTCTGCTGTGGCGCGTACGGATGCACGAGACGACCAGCGCGAAGGCTACTGGCGAAAGGTACGAAGACACGATGGCTGCGTCAAAGGATTTTCTTGCCGAAGGCGGAGCAGGCGAGTTCGACGGCGAGTTCGGCGGTGCGGTTGCGTTCGTCGAGCACAGGATTGACCTCAACGATCTCCAGGCTGACGAGCTGGCCGTGGTCGGCGATGATTTCCATGGCCAGGTGGGCTTCGCGGTAGGTGGCTCCGCCGCGGACCGGAGTGCCGACGCCGGGCGCGTCTTCCGGATCGATCCAGTCCATGTCGAGTGAGACGTGGTAGCCGGCGGTGCCAGACGAGGCGATGCGCAGGGCCTGCTCCATGATGGTCCGCAGGCCACGCTCGTCGATTTCACGCATGGTGAAGACGGTGACTCCGGCCTTGTGCAGATTTTCGCGCTCGGCGGTATCGACATCGCGAATGCCGATGAGGACGGTGTTGGCCGGTGAGATTTTGGGCTGGGCGTGGAAGATGGAGGCCAGCGGGGCTGGTCCCAGGCCGAGCAGCGCCGCCAGCGGCATGCCATGGACATTGCCTGAGGGGGAAGTTTCGGGCGTGTTGATGTCGGAGTGGGCATCGAGCCAGATGAGCCCGATCTGCTGCTGCCTGCGGCGGAAGAACTCGGAGACGCCGCTGACGGTTCCGGCGGCCATGGAGTGGTCTCCGCCGAGAACCAGCGGGGTGCGCCCGGCGGCGAGAATCTCGAGAATGGCTGTGGCGCTACGTCTGCATGTGTCCGCGATGGCATCCAGATAATGGGCGTTGCGGTTGCCAAAGTGCTGTGTTTCAGCGATTTCGACGCGAATATCCCCGTAGTCGGTGACGGAGTGGCCGAGCGCAGCCAGGCGATCGTCGAGGTCGGCAACGCGAACCGCCGAGGGGCCCATGTCCACGCCGCGACGGCTGGCTCCGAGGTCGATGGGAACGCCGAGGACACCCAGATTGCGGGTAGGACGGGTTTGTGTGCCGGTGCGATGGAGGATGGGATCGGTGGTTGAGGACATGCAAAAGACTCCCTGAAAAGCAGCAGGCCAGAGAAGCTGCCAACAGGTCATTAAAGCAGACCGGGTGCGGGATGGGACAAGTGGCGGCAGGGAACTGACCGCTTCGTGGGAGTCTCTATCCCCCTTTTGCTCATTCCTTTGGAGAAAAATGTGGACTAAGATGATTTTGAATTGCTACGACTGTTCGAAAACGCTGCATATATCCGTGCAAAGTGCCGATGGACAGGATGGCAGCTTGCGTTGCAGGTGGGAATGCAAACGCGATGAGCAATGACGGTACGCGATGACGGCGAAGAATCTTCGAGTTGCGAGTCGGAGCGCAGGACTGGCAGGCGCACTGGCGCTGTGGGTACTGCTGAGCGGCAGTACGCCGCTGTCGGCAGCGCCGCCGCCGCTGACGCGGGTGGCACAGGTGACCGCGCTGACAGAGTCTGCTGCGGCGCAACAACTTCCTGTAGCCATTACGGCCACGGTGACCTATGTTCGTCCGGCTGACAGTTCGCTGTATCTGATCGATGGCGTGAATGGCTTGTACGCAAACTTCAACCAAACGATAGGGTTGCAGCCGGGAGATCGCGTTCTGGTGACGGGAACGACAGCGGCCAGCTTTCGTCCGGTTGTGATGGCGGAGTCAGTACGGGTGCTGGAGCATGGGTCATTGCCGAAGCCGGTTCCGGCTACATTTACTGACCTGATGCATGCGCGGTTGGACTGCCGCTTTGTGACGGTAAGTGGACAGGTGCTGGCGGCGGCTCTGGATGGCGAGCAACCGCATCCTGCGTTGCACCTGCGTCTGCGGATGCATGGGGGCACGGTGGAGGTGGTCATCCTGCATCCTGGAGCGTACTCTCCCGATGCATTGATTGGTGCTGAGATTCGTGTCAACGGTGCGGCAGGAGGCGACTTCGACAGCAAGATGGATCTGGCGGGAATCTGGATCAACGTTGCGGATACGAGTCAGTTTGCCGTGGTGAAGCCAGCCAGTCGCAGTGTATGGTCGGTGCCTTTGACTTCAATCGGCGAGGCTGGATTCGGATATCAGGATGAGAATCTGAGTGAGCGGCTTCACCTGGCCGGAACGTTGACGTATTTTGATCCAGGTACGATGGCCGTGGTGCAGCGAGGCAGCGATTCGTTGATGGTGGAGACGCGTTCCCGCCTGCCGCTGCATGCCGGCGATGCGGTGGAGGTGACGGGATTTCCGCAGCTGGATCAGCAGACGG
This sequence comes from Acidobacteriota bacterium, assembly GCA_021809235.1. Classification (GTDB taxonomy): domain Bacteria; phylum Acidobacteriota; class Terriglobia; order Terriglobales; family Acidobacteriaceae; genus Acidicapsa. Next base: position 3,898 of record JAKBAG010000163.1, on the reverse strand, counting down.
TGCGCATGATTGACGGGCAGTTGAGAATGGCTCCAGGCTCCGCGGATCGGCAAGCCGTGCAGCCTCGCCAGATTAGCTGGGACGAAGCCTCGTCCGGTCGCTATGCCTATGACCTGATCTCGATGCAGGGCTACGTGGTGGCCAAGGTGAAGGATGCACGGGTGACGATGTATGTGCTGCGCTCCGGCGGCCATCTGTTTTCCGCCACGATGCGGCAAAGCTCTGCAGACGCCAGCCTGGGCACGGCTCCAGAGATCGCGGAGGGAAGCCTGGTGCAGGTGACGGGAATCTGCTTTGTGGAGAGCGGCAATCACTGGCAGGATCGGCTCTGGTTCGATGTGCGCATGCGTTCGCCGGGGGATGTATCGCTGTTGGAGCTGCCTTCGTGGTGGACTTTTCAGCGGCTGATGTGGGTGGTGGGCGCGCTGGGGGTAATCATTCTAGCGGTGATTGCCTGGGTGGTGCTGCTGGGCCGCAAGGTAAGGGAGCAGACGCTGATTCTGGAGCACAAGAACCGCGAGGAGACAGCCAGCCAGAGGCGGTTTGCACTGTATGAGCAGCGTCGCGGCGAAATTCTGGAGATGATCAGCAGGGCCCAGCCGCTGGGTACCATCCTGGACGCAGTGGTGGGTCTGGTTTCCTACCGGCTGCACGGGGCGCATTGCTGGATCGAGTTGGACGAGCGTTGGGAGCCGGAGTCTCGCATGCGACTTCCGGGGAAGGTGGCCCTCGCCTCCGAGCCGTTGCTTGGCAGCGATGGGGAGCGACTGGGTGCGCTGCATCTTTCCCTGGCATTCCATATTGCGGCCAAGGAGGAGATGCAGGAGGCACTGCAGGCAGGGGCACGTCTGGCCGAGCTTGCCATCACCACGCAGCGACTGTACCAGGATCTGCGGCATCGCTCCGAGTTTGATCAACTGACAGAGATTCCCAACCGCTTCAGCTTTGAACGAAGGGTGACGGAACTGCTGGCGCGCGTAGTGCGGGAAGGCGGCAATCTGGCGCTGATTTATCTGGATCTGGATCGATTCAAGGATGTGAACGATCACTATGGGCATCACGTGGGCGATCTATTTCTGCAGCAGGTAGCGCAGCGGCTGAAGGCACAGTTGCGCGACAACGACATGCTGGCACGGATTGGCGGCGATGAGTTTATTGTGTTGTTGCCAGGGGTACGCGGACGCCGCGAGGCCGAAGATGTGGCGCAACGGTTGGAGCGATGTTTTACCGAGCCGTTTGTGCTGGAAAGCTATACGGTGGAAGGCTCGGCAAGCATTGGACTGGCGCTGGCTCCGGACGACGGTATCGACAAGGAAGAGCTGCAGCGAGTGGCGGATATGGCAATGTATATGCGCAAGGAGCAGAAGCGGCAGGAGGCCGGACCGCATAATTCCTCGCAGCTGCACGGCGAAGAGCGCTCCTGAAACCGGGCATGACCTGTTACCGGCGATAGCCTGGGCCGCGCAGCACCTGTCCGGGAAGTGCTCCAGTCATGTTGCCGTGGGCTATGACGGGGACTCCATTGACGAGAACGAAATCCATGCCGGTGGAGAGCTGGTTGGGGTTCTCATAGGTGGCGTGATCCTGGATGGTGGCCGGGTCAAAGATCACGATGTCGGCGGCCATGCCCAGTTTGAGAACGCCGCGATCGGCAAGACGCAGCCGCTCGGCGGGCAGGGCTGAGAACTTGCGGATGGCATCGGGAAGCGTGAGCAGATGCTGCTGGCGAACGTATTTGCGCAGGATACGCGGGAAGGTTCCGTAGGCGCGCGGATGGGTGTGCTGCCGCCCCAGGATGCCTTCCGGGGAAACGCCTCCAGCGTCGTTGTCCACCGAGACCCAGGGCTGTTTGAGGGCCAGTTCCACGTCAGGCTCGCTCATGGCAAAGACTGCTGCTTCGGTGTTTCCCTTGTCCTGGAGCAGGAGATCGAAGAGCGCGTCGATGGAATCCTTGTGCCAGAGAGAGGCAATGGCAGAGAGCCGCTGGCCCAGCAGCGGGCGCAGAGCGGGATTGGAAACATCGGTGATGAGAATATCCCCGGGGCCGGAGATCTCCTGCCATTCGTTGTCCCAGTTGGAGTGCGTTTGCAGCAGATCGGTGCGGATGCGGGCTCGCTGGGCCGGATCATCGAGCCGCTGCAGCATGGCGGCGGTGCCACCGGCATGCGCCCAGGGCGGAATGAATGCGGACAGGGGATTACCCCAGGCAGTGTAGGCGTAGGTGTCAGCGGCGATGTCGAGACCGGATGCGCGGAGCTGCTCGATGTGGGCAACGATTTGCGGCATGCGCCCCCAGTTGGCACGGCCGGCGGCTTTGAGGTGCCATATCTCAACCGAGGTGTGGGCCTGGCGACCGATGGCGGCAGCCTCGTCCAGAGCTGGGAGAATGGCATCCCCCTCCGAGCGGACATGGGTGGCGTAGATGCCGCCGTACTCGGCTGCGACGCTGGCCAGTGCGGCAATCTCGGATGTTTTGGCATAGGGAGCCGGGGCATATTGCAGCGAAGTGGAAAGCCCCATGGCTCCATCGAGCATGGCCTGACGCACCAGAGCGCGCATCTGGTCGAGCTGCGCCGGGGTGGGCTGCACATCCCCGTCGCCCAAAACGATGCGGCGAATACCGGTTTCTCCGACGTAGGTGGCAAAGTTGATGCCGATGCCCTGATGCTCCAGGCGGGCAAAGTACTGGCCTAGCGTTGTCCAGTCAGGATGGATACCGAGGTGCTGGTAGTCGCTTTGATTGTCGGCAATCAGCGTGGCGTTCAGGGGCGCAACGGAGTCGCCTTCGCCGGTGATCTCAGTGGTGATGCCCTGGAAGATTTTGGAGGGTACGCGCGGATCGACCAGCAGGTTGAGTTCGGATTGACCGAGCATGTCGATGAAGCCGGGAGCCACGACCTGTCCGTGGGCATCGATGGTCTGGCGACGGGGCTGGTCGTCGAGTTTACCAATCGCCGCAATTAGGCCGTTGCGGACTCCGATCTGTGCGGCGTACCAGGGGGAACCGGTTCCATCGAGAATGCGGCCGTGGATGATCACGATGTCGAAGGGCACCTGCGGGTTGCTGGCCGGCATGCAGGCCGCGCCGCCGCCGAGCAGGAGCGCAAAGAAAGCAGAATGCAGCAGGATTGCAGGGATCAGGCGAAAACGAACGCGAGGACGATGCGGGGCAGGATGAGGCAAGGCGGGCTCCGGCGCGAGGATGGAGCCATCATACCGCAGTGTTTCGGGCTGCAGCGGTTACTGCGGCCAGCTATGGCATGGGGAGCGACTCCAGAGTGGAGATGGCTTCTGCAGCGCGTTGCCGGAGTTGGGCTCGTTCGGATTCGGATTTGCGATGTAGCGTTTTGTAGGGCATCTGCATGCGAAAGTTGGAGCCGAGCACAGCTTCATTGCGTTCGAGAAAGCTCCAATAAAGGGCGGTAAAGGGGCAGGATCCCGGACCGGTACTCTTTTTGGGATCGAACTGGCAGCGGACGCAGTAGTTGGACATGCGATGGATGTAGGCGGCACCGGAGACGTAGGGCTTGGTTGCCGTCAGGCCGCCGTCGGCGTAGGTGGCCATGCCGAGGACGTTGGTTTCCACCACCCAGTCAAAAGCGTCCACATAGGCAATCCAGAACCAGTCGGTGAGCTGGCGCGGAGAAAAGCCGCAAAGTGTGGCGAGGTTTGCCAGCACCATGAGCCGTGTGATGTGGTGCGACCAGCCCTCGTCGATAACCTGTCGAATGACAGTGTCCACGCAATGCATGCCGGAGGGTGCGCCCCAGTAGACAGCCGGAAGTGGTCGGGCAGCACCGAGTGCCGATGGGCAGGCCCCAGCGAGCGAGTCTTGCGGGCGGGGCTGGTCGTTGCCGGGGTGCACTGGTTCTGCCTGCCTGCCCGTTGGGCCGGATTC
>JAKBAG010000162.1 GCA_021809235.1 Acidobacteriota bacterium | reverse complement strand
GTCGTGCCCACCTCGGCAATCCGGCCATCCCGCACCAGCACCTCACCCGGAGAAAGCACACTTCCCTGCTCCACATTCAGTACATGGGCCGCGTGCAGCACCATCACGGTATGCTCCGGTACCCCACCAGCAGGTTGAGCCGCCACCACCACCACACAGCCTGACACGCAGCAGGCCACACACGAAAGGACAAAAATGAGACGCGAAAACATGGGCAAATAGTAAACTACGAAAAGGCATTTGGGGCCATTTCCTTCTGGGGTAAGGTCTTCTGCCCGGCGGATTTCTTCCCTGCCGTCTGCTCCCGGGTTGCATCTTCCAATTCCCGGATGCACGCCGCAAGTCGAAGAACAGTGGTAGCCAGGCACAAAAAGTAAGAAAAGCTGAAGCCCCGGTGTCAGCGCAGGAATCCAATATTCGTCAGATCAAAGTAGCAATTCCAAATGTGCACGGGGTCCATCAGGACAAGCACAAGAGATCAAACGTTTCGATTCCAAATCGAAATAGGACTCAGGAGTACTTTTTGCGCCATATCTGGTGGCTTTGCCTCATGCTGTGCTCCATTCCCGCCCTGGGACAGAGCGACTCCAGCCAATGTTCCCCCCTGCCAGATGCACCGACTGCTGCTCTGCAGCCGGGAAGCACCACTGCAGGGTCCGCTGCAAATGCCCCTGCCGCGCAGGGAAATTCCACGCTGCAGGGCACGCAGGCACAGGTTGACGTAGCCGAGTGGGGTGATTTTGCCACAGCTTCTGCCAGCCAGCAGTCCACAAATTCAACCCCCACCATGCCCCAGGCGGACACCACAAAACCGGCTGACAAACCGCTGGCCAAGTCCGATGCTTCCTCCAGCTCCGCGGCAAACCCTACCGTACAGGATGGAATCAGCCACGTGGCTCCCAACGAGCAGCAACCCAGGCGCATCCTCGGCTTCATGCCCAATTACCGCGCCGTCAGTGCCGGAGAAATTCCGCCACCACCTTCGGCACGTCAGGCATTCCAACTGGCCACCATCAACAGCTTCGATTACTCGGCCATCGTCTTCGGCGCGCTCACCTCGATTCTGGCTGAGGGCACCAACACCCATCCCGATCTTGGCAAGGGCGTTTCCGGCTTCTGGGCCTATAACTGGCGCGGTTTTCTCGACAAAACCGACGGCAACTACATGGTCGTCTTTGCGCTGCCCACGCTCCTGCATGAGGACGTCCGCTACTACGCCATGGGCCATGGCGGCTTCAAGCGTCGCGAATTCCACGCTGCCTCCAGCGTGCTCATCGCCAAGAACTACCACGGCCAGAACACCTTCAGCGGAGCAGAAGTCTTCGGTCGCGCCATCGCACAGGGACTTTCCCAGTTCTATTACCCGGACCACGACAACACCATGGGTGCGCTCTTTGCCCGATACGGCTACTCCGTCGGTCGCGACGCCATCACCGCATCCTTCCGGGAGTTCTGGCCCGACATCGCCGTTCACGTGCTGCACCGTCATCCCTGATCGCCTGCCGCACCCGCTCCAGATGACGCAGAGTTCACAATCTCCTGCTACCCAGTAGCCCCAGTTCCGCATCTAATGGAGGAACCCTGATTGTTTGGAGGCTCATTGCGTCTTTCGGCTGTACTCCTTGTGTGCGTAACCGCACTCACCACCCACGCTCAATCCCTTCCCCGCTCCGGTACCAGCACTCTGCCAGATGCACCCGCCCCGCATCGCATCGCCGGGGATCGGTCGGCTGCTCCCGATCCGCTGCTGGCTGCAGCCGATCCCGTGCTGCCCGTCGTGGGCGCATCCGGCTACAGCAGTTCCAGCTGGCTTGCCCTGGCCCAGGCGCAAAGCAGCGCAAGTCCAGCCCAACGCGACGACTCCGGCAAGGCCACCGTTCCTGCCGATGAGCAGCAGCCCAAACGCATCCTCGGCCTCATGCCCAACTATCGCGCCGTCAGTGCTGGCGTTCGTCCGCCGCCGCCCGGTCCCAAAGAGGCCTTCAAGATTGCCACGGAAAACAACTTCGACTACTCGCAGTATGTCTTCGTCGGTCTCACCTCGCTGATGGCCGAGGGCAGCAACACACATCCGGAATTCGGCAAAGGCGTCGGCGGATACTGGAGTTACTACTGGCGCGGCTACATCGACAAATCCGCCGGCGACTACCTCATCATCTTTGCCTTTCCCACGCTCTTCCATGAAGATGAGCGGTACTTTGCCATGGGTCAGGGCAGTTTCTGGAAGCGTGTGGAATACTCCGGAATGTCCGTCTTCATCACCCCGAACTACCACGGGAAAAACACTGTCAATCTGGCGGAGATTCTGGGCCGAGGCGTCTCGCAGGCCATCTCGCTCACCTACTACCCCTCCGCAGTGGCAACCCCCTCGTCCTACTTCAGCAAATTCGGCTATGCCGTTGGTCGCGATGCGCTCACCAACGTCTTCCGCGAGTTCTATCCCGACATTGCGCGCCACGTCTTCCATCCTCACCACAGAAAATCGGCTCAGAAGGACAGCTAATCCAGACTGCAAAAGACGAAAGCCTGCCGGGCAGCATCCCTCCCGGCAGGCTTTCGCGCTTCCGCTCTCGTCGCCGCTTTTGACTCAGGGCAGGTCTGCCAGTTGCCGGGCACGTTCAAAAACCGTGCAAAACATCCTCCGCGTCAGCTTTCCGGTATTCGTGTTCTGCAGTGAGGGATGATAGCTGGCCAGCAGGTATCGCCCGTCCGGAAGTCGATACTCAGCCCCATGCGCAAACTGGATGCCGGTGCGCGCAGCCAGTGCGCCGCTGCGCACCAGCGCTGCCACCACAGCCTCAAACCCGATCCGTCCCAGGCAGACCACCACGCGCATATCGGTCAGCAGTCGCAGTTCCGCATCCAGCCATGGGGCGCACTGTCGCAGTTCGTCCGTCGTGGGCTTGTTGCCCGGCGGCGCACACCGCGCCGCAGCGGTAATCCACATTCCCTTCAGCACCAGCCCATCCTCGCGGTGCGTGGACTCAGGCTGCGAGGCAAAACCAGTCTCATGTAGCACCGGATAGAGAAAATCCCCGGAGCCATCGCCGGTAAATGGACGCCCGGTGCGATTGGACCCATGCGCTCCCGGTGCCAGCCCCACCACCACCACCCGCGCGGCAGCGTCGCCAAACGACGGCACAGGCCTTCCCCAATACTCCCAGTCCCGCCACTGGCGGCGACGTTGGCGCGCAATCTCCGCGCAGTGCTCGCGCAGGCGCGGGCAGCGGTCACACTGCGTGATCTCCGCATTCAGTGCAGCCAGGGCAGCAGCCGGATGCGCAGCCAACTCTGCAACCGCAGTCGGCGATTGCGCCTGACGGCCATCCGGGCCGTCCGCATGCGCACCCGCCCCATCCATTCCCGATTTCCTCTGCGGCATATCCGTATTGTAGTGGGCAACCAAACCACGCCGAGCGCCTTCGCAGCCTGCATGGCGTACAATGGCGAGGCGTGGCGGGCCATCCCCCACAGTCGGCTACACCTCATCAGGCGGATATCCATGAAACCCATACAGACACTGTCTTATATCGCTGCGCTGGCTCTGCTGGCCGGCTTTGTTGCTGCACCCACTTCCATCGCACAGGCGGCGAAATCGACCGTTCTCATCAACGGCGTAGCCCCGGTCACGCTTACCCGGCACCACACCCCCGGCGCTACGCATCCGGAGTTCACCGGCATCACCGTCATGCCCGGCCGCGGCATGGAGGTCCAGCAGATCACCGCCTGGTTCCCGGGCAAGGGCGAAGTCAACGTGCTCGCCTCGCCCGATGTGGCCCAGACCGCAACCATCCTCAATGATCGCGATACCTCCAACGGCGATCTCGGCTACCGGCTCGGCGCTGCATTTCTCTTTCCCTACCCCAATCGCATCCGCGGCAAGCTCACCGCCGACGACAAAATGCTCACTGCCGTCTGGAACGGACGCACCATCACCCTGCCGGCAAACAATATCGGCCATCTGCCCGGCGCCGAGCGCCATGCCATGCACGGGCTCATCCTGAAGGCTCATGTCGGCGATGTCAAGGTTACGCATACCGCAACCGGAGGCACCATCACAGGCCTGCTCCATTGCGGCAACTTTGGCGGACACTGGTTCTCCAGCAGCGACCTGCAATACACCATCACGCTGACGGCCTCGAGCCTGGAGTTCTCCATCACAGCCCGTAACGTTGGCAACACCAGTGAGCCGGTCGCGCTCGGCTGGCATCCCTACTTCGCGCTGCCCAGCAAGGACCGCAAGCAGGCTCGCCTCCACATTCCCGGCAGCGTACTGGCTACCGTAGACAATTACGACAACGTCTTCCCCACAGGTAAACTGGTTCCGGTCGCCGGCACCGCCTATGACTTCCAGGCGCCCAATGGCAAGGCCCTCGGCGGCCAGTTCCTCGACGACAACTTCAGCTCGCTGGAACGCACCCACGGCGAGGTCATCGTCAAGGTACTGGACCCGGCAGCCCACTACGGGGTCGAGATTGACGGTCTCTCGCCGGAGATTCGCACCGTACAGGTCTACGCGCCGCCCACCCAGAGCTTTGTTGCCGTGGAAGACCAGTACAACTTCGGCGATCCCTTCGGCAAGGAGTGGGGCACGATGAATACCGGTATGGTCACGCTGGCTCCGGGGAAAAGCACCCGGTGGCAGGTACGGCTCAGGCTGCTCCAGCCCTGAATCCACCAGCGCTGAATCCTCCGGGCCTGTCAGCCCAAACCCCAGCTCGCCATGTCAGCTTTCCGCAACGGCTGTGCCCTCAGGGCGCAGCCGTTGCTCTTTCAGCTCGGCGCAGGCCGCAGCACACCAGAGCCAATCGGACCAGCATCCCTCCGCATCCGGCACTGCCTCGTTCTCCGTGCACCGGCACCAGCAGTTTGACCGCCTGCGGCAAGGCTCATACCATAGAAGATGACGTCTTCCTGCACGGAATCTGCGCAGTGCCGTCCCTGCAGGCACCAGTCTGCCGCGGGCGGGCACGTGGAGCAAACTCCCGGCAAAGACGGACGCACACTGGAAGGCACACACTTTGAGTTCTGCAGAGACGATGGATACCGCCCCAAACGCTGAGGCCACTGCCCAGGAATTGACCCCAAACCACAACCATGAAGGCCACGACCACGAGGGTCATGATCACGACGGCCACGATCACAGCGGCCACAGCCACGCACCGGTGCTCAATCCCGACTGCGTGCGCGAGGTCCGTATCGAGGCCTCGGTTGAAGACGTCGATGCCGCCTTTGGCCGCGTCCTTCGCGAGTTCAAGAAGTACGCCCGTATCCCTGGCTTCCGCGCCGGAAAGGTGCCCGAGCAGGTCGTTAAGCGTCGCTTTGCCGAGCAGATTCGAAAAGATGTTGTCGAGCGCCTGCTGCCCGAGCGTTTTCAGGCTGCCATTCAGTCCGCCGGACTCGTACCGGTCTCGCAGCCTCAGCTGACCCAGCTCACGCTCGAGGAAGGCAAACCGCTGGAAGGCACAGCCGTCTTTGAGGTCATCCCAACCATCTCCATTGACGGCTACGATCAGGTCACCGTACCCCGGCCTGAGATCACCATCAGCGAAGAGGACTTCCAGCGCGAGCTGAAGCAATTGCAGGAGTCGCGCGCCACCATCGAAACCGTCGACGAAGAGCGCGCCCTGGTCGATGGCGACTGGGCTGAAATCAGCTTTTCCGGCGTTACCGCCGAGGAAGGTGCCGAGCCTATCAGCGGGGAGAATTCGCTGGTCGAAATCGGCGGCGAGCAGACCCTGCCCGCATTCACCGAAGCGCTCCGTGGCGCCCGCGTTGGTCAGGAGATGGAAGCAGAAGTCGTCTACCCGGCCGACTATCAGGAAGCGCGTCTGGCTGGCAAGACCGTCCGTTACAAGATCGACGTCAAGGCCATCAAAAAGCGAACTCTTCCAGAGTTGAATGACGCCTTTGCCCAGGAACTGGGGGAATACGAGAACATGGCTGCGCTCGAGACCCGCATCCGCGAGTTCCTGCTCAGCACCCGCCAGCGCGACACCGAGCAGCAGGTCCGCGAGGCTCTTTTTGCCCAACTTGCCGAACGGTTCAGCTTTCCTGTTCCGGAGACCCTCGTTCAGCAGCAGGTGGATGCACGGTTGGATCGCGGTCTGCGCGCCCTGGCATCCCAGGGCATGAGCGCGGAAATGATGCGCAAGCTGGACTTCAACCGCCTGCGGACTGCCCAGCGCGATGCCGCACTGCAGGAGGTTCGCACCGCGCTCCTGCTGGATCGCATTGCCGAGGCCGAGCAGATTGAGGTCAGCGAGGAGGAACTGGAGCGCGAACTGCAAATGGCGGCTCTCCAGTCCCGCGAGCCTCTGGAGGCGCTTCGCAAGCGTTTGACCGATGACGGCGGACTGGCTAGAATCCGAGAACAGATCAAGCGGGAAAAGACTGCCAGCGCACTGTACCAGCGCATGCCTGCCGCCTAGGGCTGTTGTGCACCGGTTCACCGGCAGTCCGTTACCAACCAGCATCCTCTGTCGCCTGCAAGCGACAGACCAGCAGGCAAAGTGAGAGAATAACGCAATGGCATTGGTTCCCATGGTGGTTGAGCAGACGAGTCGCGGCGAGCGCGCCTACGACATTTACTCCCGTCTGCTACGCGACAACATCATCTTCCTCGGTACCCCGATCGATGACCAGATCGCCAACCTCGTGGTGGCGCAGATGCTCTTTCTCTCCGGCGAAGATCCGGAAAAGGATATTCAGCTTTACATCAACTCCCCCGGCGGCTCCATCACCGCCGGGCTGGCCATCTATGACACCATGCAGTTCATCAAGAATGATGTGGTGACCTACTGCATCGGTCAGGCGGCCAGCATGGGAGCGTTCCTTCTGCTGTCCGGCACCAAGGGCAAGCGTTTCGCACTGCCCAACTCCCGCATCCTGATCCACCAGCCCTCCATGGGTGGTCTCAGCGGGCAGGCT
>JAKBAG010000161.1 GCA_021809235.1 Acidobacteriota bacterium | reverse complement strand
ACGAGTCGGTCACGCGCCTGTTTGAGACCGTGGCTCCCCGTTACGGCGACCGTCAGGGCGGCTACCTGCGCATCGTCAAGGCCGGCTTCCAGAAGGGCGATGGTGCCGAGAAAGCATTCATTGAACTGCTGGGCGCCGAGAAGCAGCTGGAAGCCAAGCGCCAGAAGAGCGCCGATCGCAAGGCAAAGAAGCGTGCCGAGCTTGAGGCGGAAATGGAAAAGCAGAAGGGCCAGAACGGCGGCGAAGACGCAGCAGCCTGATCCCTGTACCGCCTCCATGCCTGCCGCCAGACTCGGCAACCGCCGGGACTGGCCGCCAACACATCCCGCTACGAATCAGAAAGGCCCGGCAGTTTTGCCGGGCCTTTCTTGTTGCATTCTTGTGCAGCGGATTGCATTGGCAGCGGGAATCCTGCATGGCGTTGCGTGAGCCGCGGGCGTAATGCAGTGGAGAACTCCCTGCTACTGGAAGGGGGAGAGCGGCAGTACCGGCAGCCCCTGCGCCTCGGTGGCTTCCGCCACCACGGCCTGCAGATGCTCCAGAACCTCTTCCGTGCTCATGGTGTACATCTCGCGGCTGGGGTCTGCGCCATCCTCCAGGATCGACTTCAGATACCGTCCTGCCGTCTGTGCTGCCAGTGCATCGGTAATCACCTTGCCGGTGCGCTTCTTCTGTTCCACCCACGCCTGGCACGGCATGGCAATCCACATCGGCCTGCCGTTCACCTCAAAGCGTACATCCACTGCGTCTGCATGGCGCGTGGCAATGGCCACAATATTCGCCTTCCAGCGGCAGTGCAATGCCTCGCCGCTCCAGCGATCGGTTGCCTGAAAATCCTCGTACATACATTCAGCCTAACTGTTGAACGCAACCGCTCGCAAGGCTGCCAGCGGGAAATCCACAGCATTGCTCAACTTTTCCCATCCCCGTCCGATACATCCCCCGAGAGGCGCATTCATGCAGATATCCATTGAAGTCACACCCCCCATGCAGCACGAGGCCGAGATGCGCGGCCTGCCCATTGGCAGCTTTATCCAGCAGTTGCTGGATCTAGGCATGTCTGCCCTGCAGGACCAGACCCATGTGCGCAGCGCCATGGAGCGGATTCGTGCGCTGCGCCAGTCGGAAGCGGCTAGAGCAGAATCCGCATAACTGTTCCCCGCGGCAGAGATCTCAGACTGGATTTTTCCTCAAGAAAAATCCAACTTCTCAGATACCTGACCGGGTATGCGTATGCGGATTCTGCTTTAGCCCTGCACCGCGCGGCTGAACTCCCAGTTCAACACCACGCCCAAGGCCAGGTCCGCGCCCCACTGGGCTGGGTAGCGCTCGACCGGATTCGTCAGTTCGTGCGTCAGAATTTGATTCACGCGCCGCGTCAGGCCCTCTTTTAGCGTCTGCACATCCTCCCGCCGAATCTGGTTCAGGAGCAGACCGTCGAGCGTGTGGTCGATTTGGACCGGGACAGGCGTGTAGTGAATCGGGCCAAGCTGTCCATCCAGGCGCCCAGCGGCTGGTGCCGCGGCATCGGCATTCATCTGCGCAATCAGTGCTTGCACCCGCTCCCGTCCACATTCGTAGTCGTGGCGACGGTAGCTTTCGTCAAAGAAGCCCACAAAGGCCGCAATCCCGGCTCCGGCCAGTTTCCCCGGGTCGATCACCACGCCGTAGATCTGCATGAAGTCCATCTCTCCGAGCCCGGCAGACCGCTCCAGTACCTGAATCCCGCTCAGCAGCAGTTGCCCGGCGGCGGAGTCGGCACCACCTACCTGAGCTAGCTCTGCAGCGTACTGCCGCCGTAGCCGCGTGGCAGCCTGCTCCTGGGTTTCCGCATCGCCGGGCAGCACACTGCCCAACGGTTGCTGTCCTTCCTGCGGATAGAGCAGCTTCAGCAGGGCTGCATGGCTGGCCATGCGACTGGCCACTTCGGCCTCAGTCATAGTACCGGAAGCCAGCGAGTCGGCCAGTTGCCGGGCCTGCGCATCCAGCCGCGCCACGCGGGCATTCACGGCATCGGCCTCCACCCAGTCCTGAAACATGGCCTGGCCCATGTAGACCGAGCCAATGCGGCCCAGCACGCGCACCATGTTCACGTTGTTTTCATTCAGCGTGGCATCCACCTGGTCGCTCATCGGATTGGGAGAGACAAACAGGTAAAAACGTTCTTCAGAGTGCTGGTGTCCGTCGGCATCGTCCATCAGCTCCTTGGCCATACCCAGCGGCTGGTTCTGCAGAATACCGCCATCGGAATAGTTGAACTGCCGTGCGCCCTCGGTCCAGCCCAGGGGCTGTTGCGCCGCGTAGTCGGCATAGTTCCTCGTCAGATCCTTGGTTCGAAAGGCCACAGGGAAGGCACCGCTGGCCACGGCTGCAGCTGCTACCTGCTGCCAGGTTTCCACGCTGCGATCGCTGCGCGTCAGCTTCCGCCGCAGGCTGTCCTCGAATCGGGTGTACTGGAACGCGCCACCGCCCAGCATGGGAAGTCCGTAGTTGATGCCGGTCAGGTTGGTCAGCGCCATGCCCAACCTGATTTCGCCCTCCGGTCCAATCGCGGGATGCGCGCCGTGATCCACAATCGTGCCGTCCTGCACATCGCCCAGCAGCTTCTCCTGCGCAATGGATTCAATCAACTGCGAGGAAAGCACCGAAAGCAGTGCCGGATCGCCACCTTCGGCAATGGGACGATCTTCGGTGTCCAGCAGCCCGTTCAGCGTGATGCGCTCCACCCAGGTCTCGTAGAGCGGATTCTTCCACGGTGACGAATTGCCCGCAGCATCCACAAAGGATGGGCCATCAAACAGCAGCTTCTGGGCCAGAATCGTCGCCGTCATCCCGCCGGCGGAAGCCCCGGTCAGCACGTCTACCTGTATGGGCTGCCCTTCCTGCTCTCGCTCCACCTGCTGGTTGTGCTGTCGAATCGCCTCCAGCAGTTCGTAGAGCGCACCTGCCTCGTAACTGCCCAGCGAAACTGCGCCTGCAATCGTAATTGCCAGATGTTTGGGTGAACCCATCGCCATGCTGTCTGTTCCTCCCGGGAGCTGCGTCTGCCAGGCGATTGTTTCCTGCCAGCGAAAAGGCGTAGCTTGCCCGCTGCGCTCCACTCTACTCCAAACAGGAATAATTCGATGCTGACGGAAGGCAGAGGAGATTTATGGACATCGCGAGCCGACGCAGGCGGCTATGCGCTGCCTGTCGGGGAACCCGAAACGAACCGGGGATCGGCTGCCGCAGCGCGCGCCCGGCGCACAAACTCGCGGACCCGCTCCGGATCTTTCCTCCCGGGAGCCGCCTCTACGCCGCTGGCTACGTCCACGCCCCAGGGACGCAGGATGGCGATGGCATTGGCCACATTCTCTGGTCGCAGACCCCCGGCGGCTACGCGGCGCATTGCAGCCAGAGACGGATTTGCGTTGTACTGCCCAGCCACGCCGGATGCGGGAGCAAACACTCGCCCGGCAGCTTCGGTCCAGTCGAACGGCACGCCCGTGCCGCCGGCCATTCCGCCCACCCGGGTATCCACCAGCACGGCGTCGCAGTTGCCAGCCTCCACGATTGCCTCCAGTTCGGCCGCCGCCTGTGGCCCATAGTGGACCACCTGCAGCAGGCGAAGCGACTGGCCCCATTGCGCCTTCAGCGCCGCTGCCGTCTGCCTGGATTGGCTTCCTCCGTGCAACTGTACGCCGGTCAGTCCGCAGCGTTCCACCGTGCGGGCAATGGTTTCTGCGGTTGCATCCACAAAGACTCCGATGCACTCGGCACGGCCTGCCAGCGCAGGCATCATGGCCTCCACAGTCGTTACATCCACCTGCCGGGGGCTGGACGCAAAGACAAAGCCCAGCGCATCGGCACCAGCCTCCACGGCGGCGAGCGCATCCTCCAGCCGGGTATTGCCGCAGATCTTCACCCAAAGACTCATCGCGCCGCCCGGTCTTCGATGGCCGTTGCTGCGGCCTGCAGCAGATTGCCCAGCGCATCGCCGGGGTCGGCCATCCGCATCAGGCTTTCGCCAATCAGGAAGCCATCAAAGCCAGCCTGGCGCAGCCGTGCCATCTCCTCCGGCCGGCCAATGCCGCTTTCGGTCACACGCAGCACGCCTTCGGGAATCCGCTCCACCAGCTCCAGCGAAGTCTCCAGCCGCACGGCAAAGCTGCGCAGGTCACGATTGTTCACCCCAATCGCATCGGGTTGCTCGGCCAGAGCCAGCACTCGATCCAGCTCGATGGCATCGTGCACTTCGGCAAAGACGTCCAGCTCCAGAGCATGGCCGATCCGCGCCAACTCCAGCAGGGAGGCATCGTCCAGCGCCGCGGCGATCAGAAGAATCGCGTCCGCACCATGTGCCCGGGCCTCCACCACCTGGTAGGGATCGATCAGGAAGTCCTTGCGCAGGCAGGGCAGGGAAACCGTCGCTGAGGCAATCTCCAGGTTCCGCAAACTCCCCTGAAAATACGGCTCATCGGTCAGCACCGAAAGCGCCGCCGCGCCACCGGCGTTGTATCGCCCTGCCAGCCAGGCCACGTCAAAATCGGCTCGGATTAACCCCTTGGACGGCGAAGCCTTCTTGATCTCGGCAATCACGGCCGGAGCCGTGTCGCTGCACCGGCGCAGGGCCTGCGCCCAGCCACGAGGCCGGTGTGCGGCGGCCTGCCGCTCCAGCTCCGCCAGGGAAACCGAAGCTTTTGCCTGTGCCACCTCGATTTGCTTGGTGGCCAGAATTCTGCCAAGGTGGGTCGTTTCCTGCTCGTCGTGCGCTTGGGTCATCCCCTTCAGTATAGGGCTGCAGCAGCTGCGCCGACTGCCTGCCGTTGACCCCGGGCCGCTTTTCCCCTACCATAGAAAATGCAAAGCTTTGTGCCAGCCGCTCGTCCCGGCCAGGGACTGCCGCCCGCACTCCGGTTGGGTCTGCCCTCCAAAGCCTGAGCAGCGAATTTCGCCCCAATCGGGGCATCGAAGGATAATGCACACGTTATGGCAAATCATGTCTCTTCTCTGAAGCGCGCCCGTCAGACCGTCACCCGCACTGAGGTTAACCGCGCCAATCGCACCCGCGTCCGTTCCGCGCTCCGTGCCATGCGCGAGGCGCTGGTGGCCGGGGATCTGGCCGCCGCACAGACCCAGTTCCGCGCCACGGCTTCCGCACTCGACAAGGCGGTTCAGAAGGATGTGCTCCACAAGAACACGGCCTCCCGCTACAAGAGCCGTCTGAACGCCCGCCTGAAGACCCTGGCCACGGCGTAACCAGCTCCGTTCTTTCTCGCAGGCCAGCTATCAGCGCTGGCCTGTTTGCTTTTCCGCCGCCGCGGCAATCCACCGATCCAGAAAATCCAGTAACTGCTCCGGCGGCCGCAGCCACAGCCTTGCCGCCGTCGCGCGCCACTCCTCGCGCACCAGCACGCCCACCCCTGACTCGCCCATCGCGCGAAACGCATCCTCATCCGTCACGTCGTCGCCCAGATACGCCGCCCGCCCACCGGACGGCAGCCCGGCCAGAATCGTCCGTACTGCGTCGCCCTTGTCCGGCTTCGTCACCCGCAGCTCCAGCCCGCCATCAAACGGAAGAATCCGCAGCGAACTCCCCGCCAGCAGCGGCGTCCACTGCCGCAGCGCCAGCGCACGCATCCGCTCGGCGGCATGCGGCTCCTCGTCGCGCCAGTGCAGCGCCAGCCCGCCGGACTTTTCTTCGAGAGCCGCCGCCATCCCCAGGTCCTCCAGTTGTCCGCGAGCCGATTTCAGCGCGCGCACGTCGCGCTCGTCCAGCGCGGGCCGTTCCAGATGCCCATCGACCTCTATCACCTCCAGTCCATGCGCGCCATAGATCGCAAACCCCGTCAGCGGCTCCATCAGCCGCGCCACTTCCGCCGCCGACCGTCCGGAGACCACCACAAATCCGCTCCCCGGCGTGCTCTGAATCGCCGCCAGCCGTTCCAGCACTCCCGCATACGGCACCGCCTTCATCCGCTCCGTGCGAAAGGGTGCCAGCGTCCCGTCATAGTCGACCATCAGCAGGGAAGCCGGAGCCGCCGCCAGCGTGCCAAAGAATTCCTCCTGCCTCCGTGCCGCTTCCATCTCAAACCGCACAGATTCACGCAATTCAGACCCAGCTCGTTCATTCATGGCCCATCGCTCCTTCGTCCTTCGCTGCGCCGACGGGTTCTTCCATCGGCGCTCCACTCGTCTCCAGACGCAGCTCGCACAGCTCGCTCAGCAGCCGGTTCGCCCACCAGTAGATATTGTGATCGCTTACCCAGCGCCGCATCCGCCGCATCCGATCGGTGATCTCTGCGGCATCCATGCGCAGCGCCTGGGCAATGGCATCGCCGGTGGCGGCAATGTCGTAGGGGTTCACAATCAGGGCATCGCGCAGTTCGCGTGCCGCACCGGTGAAGCGGCTCAGGATCAGGACACCGTGCTCATCCCGTCGTGCCGCCACGAACTCCTTCGCCACCAGATTCATGCCGTCATGCAGCGAGGTAACCAGGCAGATGGCTGCCGCGCGGTAGTAGCGTCCCAGCTCGCGATGATCCTGCTGCTCCTGTACGAGTACGATGGGCCGCCAGTTCCCGCGGCGGAAGCGTGCATTGATCCGCTCGGCCTCCTGCTCGATCTCCCGCTGCAGCTCTGCATAGCGGGGGATGGTCGAGCGGGTGGGTGCTCCAATCTGGATCAGCGCAAACTCGCCCTGAAACTCTGCATGGCGATCCAGCATGCTTTCCACAGCCTGAAAGCGCTCCAGAATGCCTTTGGTGTAGTCCATGCGGTCCACGCCGATGGCCACCACGCTGGCTTCAAAGTTCCATTGACGCTGAATTTCGGCCAACGCATCGGGCTCCTCGGCAGGCGCGGCATACTCGTCCGGCGGCAGATCGACGCTGATGGGAATGGGGCGCACCAGTGACCAGTGGTCATTCCGCTTGACGGAGAAATGCTCCCAGTCCACGCGTGCCTCCAGCGCGCGGTCCACGGTGTCCAGAAAGTTGTTGCAATGCGCCTGCACGTGGAAGC
>JAKBAG010000160.1 GCA_021809235.1 Acidobacteriota bacterium | reverse complement strand
CGTTGCGCCAGCTCCTCCACAATGGCGTGGCCCGTGAGCCTGCCTCCTTCCGCGTGGAGCGTTGTCGTGCGGCAATCAATGTAATAGTCGCTGGTACCACCCGAGGAGAGCTTGAAGCTGCCCAGTCGAAAACTGATGGTGGCCAGAAGCGAAAGAAGCTGGTCGCGTGAGGAGCGGGAATCCATGGCACTAGTGTAGCGAAACCAGCATGCCAGAGTCGCGCAAACCATGCCCCGGTTCGACATCCGCGGCTGCAGACTCCATCAGCGCGCGATCGCTGCCTGATTCTGCGCAGAATTGGGCCCGGGAATCAGATTCAAGGGGGCCGTCAAGGTGAACAGGATTGTTGTTCCCGACTCCAGTGTGGTCTGGGGATGGCTCACTGCCAGATGCGTGGTCACCATTCCCGCACCGATCAGGCCACCCGTCAAGGCGCCAACCGGACCGGCAAAGACCGCTCCTGTGGCTGCACCGGCCGCGGTAACCGCGCCATACTCTACTCCCGCACGCTTGCGGCGCGAACCCGGATCTATGCTGCCTTCATCGTTGATACGCGCATTGGTTCCTGGCACCCCACTCACTTCCGCATGCAGCGAAAGGCGGCTGCTGTCGGGAAGAATCAGCGTATCTGGAGAAAGGCGCATCGAACCATGACCGGCAAAGTGTCCGCTGGATACCGAGCTGATGCGACCTTCCATGATGGATCCGGCCGGAATCAGCACCTTGCCATCCTGCAGCACATCGGAGATCACCTTCGCATGAAAACGATCTCCACGCGCGTTCTCATCGCTGGAAAGCCGGTCCAGCAACTGCACTTGAAGCATAGTGCCTTCGGCAAGCTGCCCCGGTTGTGCCGCCAGCGGGTGCACAATGTCTCCATCCGGATCATTGGCAGCCGCAGGCCTGGCATTCAAGACAGGAGCGGCAGACTCAGCAGAATTGGCGCCGGCATTGGCAGCGGGATGGACGATATCTCCATCCGGATCGGAATTAGCAGCCGGAAAGTTTGCGGACGGATCGGTGGAGGTCGGGGATACCGAAGCGGACGCAGCGGCAACCGAAGGCGCGGCAACCACAACTGGCGCCGTACGGGCCGGGGAAGGCTTGGCCACAACAGCAGTTCCGGCAGCATCGCCATCGGATTCATTCGACAGGATCGTCGTAGACGGTGGGTGCGCCACGCCCTGATACGGGTCAGCCGGTGCCTGCGATGTCTGCTGCGCACCGGCAATCTGAACCGAGGTGGCCAGCACTGCGCACCCTGCTGCCCACAGTGTCGTCTGCATCCATTGCCTGCTCATCGCATTCCTCCTGCCGGTTCCGCCTTCGTACTGGGAAGACACGACACCGGATGCTATCAGGCTACTCCCCGGCCGGATTCCTGGAGAACGGATCCGCTTCGGATTTCTCCTTCGGCATCGCCCGGGTTACGAATCACAAGCGTTAACATCTGTCCGTTTCCGGCAGCAGTCGGCTGCCCGTTCCATGCCCGCCCTACCGCCTCCTGCAGCCTTGCAGGCGCCCATCCACTCTGGGACACGGCTGCATGGTATCTCTCGTCCATTTGCTAGAATGCAGATGCACGGATATTCAGGGGAATCTGCAATTGCCAGAGCTATTGACCAGCATCCAAAGCGCAGCCGGCGAAGCTCTCGCTGTAGATCGACGACCAAAATTAAACGACCGGTTGCGTCACCATATTGCGAGGACAAAAATGACAGAGATTGTTGAAATTCACGCGCGCGAAATCCTGGACTCCCGCGGAAACCCCACCGTCGAAGCGGATGTGATTCTGGAAAGCGGCGCCATGGGTCGTGCCGCAGTTCCCTCGGGTGCCTCCACAGGTGAGCATGAGGCCGTGGAGCTTCGCGACGGCGACAAGAGTGTCTTCCTCGGCAAGGGCGTTCTGCAGGCTGTAGAAAATGTGGAATCCATCATTGCCCCGGAACTGGAGGGTTTTGACGCCACCAACCAGCGGCTTCTGGATGCCACGATGATTGCGCTGGATGGCACGCCGAATAAATCCCGCCTGGGCGCCAATGCAATTCTCGCCGTCTCCATGGCCACAGCTCGCGCCGCTGCCCAGACACTGGAGCTTCCCCTCTACCGCTATCTCGGTGGATCAAATGCCTGCCTGCTGCCCACGCCCATGATGAACGTGCTCAACGGCGGTGCCCATGCGGACTCCAGCGTGGACTTTCAGGAGTTCATGGTCATGCCAGTCGGTGCCGAGCGTTTTGCTGACGCCCTGCGCTGGGGAACGGAAACCTTCCACGCCCTGAAAAGTGTGCTCAAGAAGAAGGGCTATTCGACGGCCGTCGGAGATGAAGGCGGTTTTGCCCCTTCCCTGACATCGAACACGGAAGCCATTGAAGTCATCCTCGAGGCCATCACTCTGGCAGGCTACAAGCCCGGTCAGGACATCTGCATTGCTCTCGATCCGGCATCGAGCGAGTTCTATGACAAGGAAAAGGCGAAGTACGTCTTCAAAAAGAGCGACAAGCGCGAACTGAGCAGCGAACAGATGGTTGATTTCTATGCCGACTGGGTCCGCCAGTTCCCGATCGTGAGCCTGGAAGACGGCCTGGCCGAAGATGACTGGGAAGGCTGGCGCATCCTCACCGACAAGCTGGGCAACAAGATTCAGCTTGTGGGCGATGATCTTTTCGTGACCAACGTCAAGCGCCTGCAGCGCGGCATCGACGAGGGAGTCGGCAACTCCATCCTGATCAAGCTCAACCAGATTGGCACCGTCACCGAGACTTGCGAGGCGATTGAGCTGGGACGCCGCTACGGCTACACCAGCATCATCAGCCATCGCTCCGGCGAAACTGAAGATACGTTCATCGCCGACTTTGCCGTCGCCACCGGTGCCGGGCAGATCAAGACAGGCTCCGCCAGCCGCACCGACCGCATCGCCAAGTACAACCAGTTGTTGCGAATCGAGGAAGAACTTGGCCAGGGAGCCAGCTTCCTGGGGCTGGAAAGTCTCAACTACAGCGCATAATTCCCGCAGGCTCCGGCAACGGAGCCTGTTTTCTTTGCGCTTGCTATCCCAAGCCTCCCGTCATCCAACCGTTCCAAACATTCCCCAGAGAAGGACCATTTCGCCGTGGCACAGAAACGACGCCCCGTGTTGCTGACCATCCTCGATGGATGGGGGCACAGTGACAAGACCGAAGCCAACGCTATTGCTCTGGCGCGCAAACCCACCTATGACAAGCTGATGGCCGAGTATCCCCACACCCTGATCCGTGCTTCGGAGCACTTTGTCGGGCTGCCCGATGGCCAGATGGGTAACAGTGAGGTGGGCCACCTGAATATCGGCGCCGGCCGCGTAGTCCGCATGGACATCACACGCATCGATGATCTGATTGCCCGCGATGCCTTCACCAGCCATCCTCCCATCGCTGCTGCCATGCAGCGGGCACGCGAGCAGGAGCGCCAACTCCACCTGATCGGATTGGTCTCCGATGGCGGCGTACACTCCCACCAGGAACACCTCTACGCACTGCTGCGCGCGGCCAGGGCCCACGGCGTGACCCGCGTCTTTGTCCATGCCTTTCTGGATGGACGCGATACCCTGCCGACCTCCGGGGTTGGCTACCTGGAAAAGCTGCAGGCGCGCATGGCAGAGTACGGAGTCGGCAAGCTGGCCTCGGTCAGTGGTCGCTACTACGCCATGGATCGCGACCGGAAATGGGACCGCGAACGCAAGGCCTTTGAAGCCATAGTGCACGGACGCGCCGAAGGCGGCTCCACGGCAGACCCTCTGGCCCTGCTCCGGGAGCGCTACAGCAACGGAGTCACCGACGAATTCACCATCCCCTTTGTCGTCACCGATGCCACCGGCAAGCCACAGGGTGTCATTCGCGATGAGGACGTCTGCATCAACTTCAACTTCCGCGCCGACCGCGCCCGTCAGATTACCCGCGTCCTGGCGCGCGAAAGCGGGCTGAACAGCGAAGGTGGACGGAATCTCGACTCCTGGGAGTCGCTCGATGAGACCATTCCCCGCCATGAGATTCCCAAAGGCCTTACCTACGTCTGCATGACGCAGTATGACAAGGCTTACCAACTGCCGCTCATCATCCTGCCGGAGTCAATGGACAACCTGCTTGCAAACGTCCTTGGCTCCGCGCAACTGCGCAACCTGCGCGTGGCGGAAACGGAGAAGTATGCGCACGTGACCTACTTCTTCAACGGCGGAATTGAAACCCCGTTCCCTGGCGAGGATCGCGTACTCATTCCCTCGCAGAAGGTAGCCACCTACGATCTGGCGCCTGAAATGTCTGCTGAAGGCATTGGAGATACCATCGTGAAGGCAATCTCCGACACGGCATTCGATCTGGTGATTGCCAACTTTGCCAACGCCGACATGGTGGGCCACAGTGGCAAGCTGCAGCCAACCATCCAGGCAGTGGAGGCGGTGGACGCGCAGCTCGGGCGCATTTACAAGGCTCTGCGCGAACACAATGGCGCATGGCTGATTACCGCCGATCATGGCAATGCCGAGCAGATGATTGATCCGGTGACCGGCGGCCCGCACACCGCACACACCACCAATCCCGTACCGCTTCTTTACATTGCTGAGGATGCAAATCGCTACTCCCTGCGCAGCGACGGCAGCCTGCGCGACATCAGCCCAACCCTGATCGAGTTGCTCGCCCTCAAGGAACCCGTAGAAATGACGGGGCGCGATTTGCGTGTTCGCATCAACCAATCCGCATAACAGACATCTCCCGAAGCCAAGGATTCGGACCATCGCTGCCGGGCATCTCCCATCCAAGTGCCCGGCAGTCTAGGTCGGCGCTATTTGCCCGCCGCGAAGCGGGCCTGCCCCTTGACGGCCACCGCAGCGGAGGCTACTCGCGCGAAGCGCGCCGGGACGCCCATTCCGCCCCGGTCCTTTGCTTTCAACACGTTCACGCCGCAGCAACCGCGCGTTACCGCGCCGGTAACCGCGAACCGGCCATTTTGCATTGAACTCGCTGATTCCGCTCGCGTTGACGCGCGTAAACACGGAAACCCCAGTGTTTATGCGGTCGCGCGCTGCATGGCACTGATTCCGCAAGCGTTCCCGCAGAGTTACCGCACGGTAACTCTGCAGCTCCCATTCGGGGGTGACGTGTCCCTACCCTCCCGACGCCGCAGGCGGCGTTGCTCTTCACTGGACCCGCCACCGCTGCCAGAGTAGGCCACAGACTCAGCACAGGAAGCCAAGTTGCGGCCTCAGCTACCAGTGAAAAAGATGTGCCAGCAAGACGAGAGCCGCACCAAGAGCCACGATCCCGGCATCCCACTTCACGAAAACCAGCAACCACCTTGGCACAGTCGGAACCGGACGATGCCAAGGCCACCATCCATACGGAGCAACCAGCAGTCGGGCCACACCGTCAGTGTCCATAAAAGTCCAGATTCCGACTATCAGGGCCAGGATGACAATCGCCAACTCAGCTCGTCCAGAAATCACATCAAGAGCCATCGATCCCCCTTTAGCAAGCTCCACCCGTTGTGCAGGTTTCTGTTGTTATGTGCGAGACCGAGAACCCGATACCAGGACTTACGACGGGGATCGGAGGACCGACACTGAACTCCCAGATACCGTTGCCGGTTGAGAGCTGGAGTGAGAACTTCACGGGTCCAACACCGACATTCAACGTGGTCGTCGCAAAATGACCTGACAACTGATTGACAGTTGTTGCGTTGGTGACGAATGCAAATGGCCCCGCGCCTGCGTAGGCACCTAAATTCGCTGTTCGGCCTTGATCCTGCTTGGGAGCACCGAGTGTGTGCTTACCTGCGTATAGAACTGCTCCACCTGTTGCTGTCCCGCCAGCAGACACCCCTTTCCCCGGTTGATAGAACACACCTCCAGCTATAGATCCCGTCGCGGAAGCACCAGTAGCTACGACGCCTAAATCAGCTGATCCACCAACACCTACACCGCCTCCATGCGGCAACTGGCTTGGCTTGTTCTGAGCGACCTGTGTGTTCTGCTGTTGGGCCTTCTACAGTGTTTATCAGGGTTGCGATTTCTCCGCTTCGCAT
The DNA here is from genome assembly GCA_021809235.1 of Acidobacteriota bacterium. Lineage (GTDB taxonomy): Bacteria > Acidobacteriota > Terriglobia > Terriglobales > Acidobacteriaceae > Acidicapsa. The sequence goes on along the minus strand of JAKBAG010000160.1, from coordinate 1,093 downwards.
TCATTGCCGCCCGGCGCGAGCTGGATTCTGTAGCGCGGACGATGGGAAAGCTCAGTGACGAACTTACCGATAGCCTTATACATGGCATATCCTCCATTGCCGTAATCAGCGCTCCATTTGGAGCCGTGCCGATGAAGGTGGTATGCATTCATAATTGCATTGAAACCACCGCTCTCACCTGGATCTGCGAACAAAAGCATCCCCTTCCTTCCATCCGGCGAGTAAACGACGATATTGAAGACTCCGGGTGTATCACCCACACCAGAGATTGACCCGACCTGGTATCGTACCCATGCCCAATCCCCGACCTTAAGCCCTAAATAGCTCAGGTCGTACTGACGCACGAAATTGGCTTTTACCAAGCAGTTCACTGCTCCTTTCAGACGGAGCGGTACTTTCCCCATCTCCGTCCTGGCAGCCTGCGCGCTGGTCCAGGCGGGCAGAAGACACGCCACCACGAAAAGGAGAGCCATAACGATGGGGCTCACACTGTGCTGGTCAAGCGAGCGCCGTACTGTCTTCTTGTCGGCGCGATGCTGAGTCGTAGATGCAACCAGTTTCCGCATACGATCTCCTCCTGGCTTATTCGGCCTACGGTCCGTAAGTCATTATGTATTTGTACGGACCTTTTGAGATGTAAGGCCCTGAGTATGTGTGGATTTTCTGCCCTTGAAAGCGGCCACCATGTTTGAATTGGCCCACGGTGCGCATGTTGTAGAAGATCGCACCATGAGTGGGGTCAATGCCCTTCGAATCTTCCCTGATGGCTTGCTCCACCGCTTGCTGTGAGATTTTGTATCCCGATCCATTCTCTATCGCAGAGACGAGGCTCGCGTATTTTTGGGCCTTTTCGTTGCTGCCCCACTTCTTAATTCCGTTCAGGCGCACGTGGGCGATTTTGTCTTCGGCGCTTGCGAGGGATTCGTTTTCCGTTTTGGAATCCTTCATCCCCAGCGTTTCGTGATTGATCTGTCCGGCGATTTCGTTATTCTGCTGTTGGGCCTGTTGTTGGTCTGCGACGGATTGGCTGCTTTCGGTTTCGGCCTCGCTGTTGTCCATTTCGGTCGGGTCGGTTGTCAGAAAGTCATGACCG
>JAKBAG010000159.1 GCA_021809235.1 Acidobacteriota bacterium | reverse complement strand
GAACATCGACGGGCTGGGCGAGGCGCTGGTCGAGCAACTGACGGCGAGAGGGCTGGTGCGGTCGATTGCCGATCTCTATGAACTGAACCTCGAGCAATTGGTGCAACTGGAGCGCGTGGGCGAGAAATCAGCGCGGGCACTGGTTGAGCAGATTGCACGCTCGAAGGAAGCAGGACTGGCGCGCCTGCTGATGGGGTTGGGGATTCGCTTTGTCGGTGAGCGCACCGCGGAACTGCTGGCCGGAGCCTTTGGCTCGATGGAGGCGATTGCCGCGGCCAGCGCAGAGGAACTGGAAGCCGTCGACGAGGTCGGCCCGAAGGTGGCTGCTTCGATTCGCGAGTTCTTTGCCAATGAACGGAATCAGGCTCTGGTGGAGCGGCTGCGAACGCTTGGCCTGAAGATGACGGCGGAGAAAAAGCAGCGTTCGGCCGAGCTTGCCGGGCTGACCTTCGTGCTCACCGGAACCTTCCCCACGCTCACCCGCGAAGAAGCGAAGGAGCGGATCGAAGCCGCAGGCGGCAAGGTGGCCGGCTCGGTGAGCAAAAAGACCAGCTTCGTGGTGGCCGGAGAAGACGCAGGCAGCAAGCTCACCAAAGCGCAGGAACTCGGGGTGGCGGTGATCGACGAGGCCGCGCTGCTGGGGATGCTGGCAAACGTGGAGTGAGATCGGCGCAGAATGTTGCCTTGCGGGCAACTCCTTCCCGGGGAGTGGGTTTGACAGAGGTGCGGGGTATAACAGTATGCGGTGCAGGAATAGCTTGCTTCCCAACCGGATGACTGCGGTTTGGATGATTGCGGGGATACTACTTACGGGCGAATGGGCAGTGGCGCAGACAACCTGTACGATGCCGCAGCCACAGTTACGGATCCGTCGTGCGAATATTTTTTCCGACCAGCAGGAGCAGTGGCTTGGGGATGCGCAGGCGGATATGATTGAGCCTCGCTACATTCTGCTTCCTGAAGGCCAGAGCGAGTATCTGGACGCGCTTGGGCAGCGATTGTTGCAGCAGCTTCCGCCGACGCCGATTCACTATACGTTTCGCATCTACGAATCGCCGGATATGCGTGCTTTTTCGCTGGCGGGCGGACATGTGTACATCAGCCGCAAGCTGATTATGGATGCGCAGAGCGAAGATGAGCTTGCGGCAATGCTGGCGCAGGAGATTGGAAGGATCTACATTCATCACTCGGCAACTGCGGTGACGAGGCTGATTGAGAGCACGCTGCACAGGAAGCATCTGGGTGGGCGGGCGGATGTGTATGACACGTTTGAGCGAGCGCTGAACATGCCGACCGATTCGTGGGCATATCTGGATATGGATGAGCAGGAGCATGATGAGTTGTTAGCGGACCGCGTGGGTCTGTATGCGATGATCCGGGCGCATTTCGATCCGGAGGCATTTCCTGTGTTTCTAGACCGTGTGAATGACAATGGCGGATATACGGGAAATCTGCTGACGGATATGTTTTACCTGACTCCGGTGATCAGCCTTCGGGTGCGGATGGCGCAGAAGCTGGTGGACTCCCTGCCGAAAAGCTGCCGGGCGGAGCAGGCAGGCGAGAATCCGGATTTCAAAGCCTTTCAGAATGCTGTGGAACAGGGCCGGATTGATCCGTTTGTTCCGGACTCCTCGGGGCTGAAGCCGATTGCGCTGACTCCGCCGATGCAGCAGGACATAAAGCAGGTGCAGTTGAGTATGGACGGCAGAAATGTTCTTGCGCAGGACGATTATCAAGTCCACGTGCTCTCGACATCACCGCTGCGACGGCTGTACTCAATCGATGCGTTTCTGGCAGAGAAGGCACAGTTTTCACCGGATTCCAAGAGCCTGGTCTTCCACTACAACGACATGCATGTGGAGAAATGGGATGTGGCCACGGGCCATCCGACCGACGTCCAGGATTTTGTGGACTACGCCGGCTGCCAGCAGACAAGCCTGTCTCCGGATGGCGAGGCGATGGCCTGCATCAGCCCATCCTTTGGAGTGATGGGGACGTATACATGGCTGGAGTTGGCTGACCTGAAGCATGGGAAAATGCTTTACAAGAACCACGACTTCAACAATACCGGGCCTGTTCAAGCCGAGATGCGTTGGTCGCGGGATGGTCGCTACTTTGTGGCGGCTTCCGGTCTGAATGTGATGGCTTATGACGCCCGTGCGCGACATACAGTCCACATGAACAACATGCTGAAGTATCTGCGCCAGGAGAGATTCGCGTTTGTGGGATCGGAGAAAATGGTCTTTCCCTGCGACTGGAGTTATCGGACAGGGTCACTGGATCAGATGTTTCAGATGTGTACCACTACGTTTCCGGGTGGCGAGGTGCTGAAGCGTTTTCCATTGCCCTATGGAAAACTACGGAGTCTTGCCGACGGGCAGCATGTCCTGTTTGGGCCGCTGAGCAAGGCGTCGGAGGGTGCAATCGATCCGATAGCCGGGAAGCTGGTAGGCGAGTATCTGTATGATGCGGTGGATCAGGCTGGGAACACGGTTGCCATGGAGTTGCCAGATGGAAGGCTCGGAGTTATGACCGGAAAGGGTGCGCTCGAAAGCATCCGGTTGCCGTTGACGCCGCTGACCGAGTTGAAGACAAGCAGCTTCAGTCCGAATGGACGCTATCTGGCAATCTCTAGCCGCTCGCGGAGCGGGATTTGGGATATTACAACGGGCAAGCGTGTACAGCTGCGATTTCCCTTTCTGGCCGGATGGGTGAGCGATACGGGCAGCCTGCAGACTAATTTCATTCCGCACGAGATTGACCAGGCTATCGATCCCTTTTCGCTCCCTATCCGGATGGGGAGTGTGACGCTGCGCTACCACGCGATCGATCACATGGTGGACTACAGCAAGGGAGTGCGATTGGAGGCATACGATGCAGTCACCGGGACAAAGCTCTGGTCACGCATGTATTTTCAAGGTCTTCCGCAGCCGGTTTCAGCCGAGGGAGACCGGACACTGATCGTGACGAACTTCCATAACTGGAATGCACATGGGAGACTGATTCGCACCTCGGATCAGTCCCTGGAGTCGTACTTCAATCCGAAGGGGACGGTGGTGGAGGTGATCTCAAACCGTACAGGCAAGCCGGAGCATATCCTTTTCAGCCCGGAGGTTCCGGCGAAGGCCTGTTTCTGCGAGGAGCACCAGGCCGACCTGTTTGGACAGATGATAGCCGTGTATAGCGTACACAATGAGACAGCGATCTATCGCGAGACGGATGGCAAGCGGCTGTTTGCCTTTTTTGGTCGCGCTGTGGCAGGGGATGACGCGTTGGGTATGGTTGCTGCAACGAATCGCATCCAGGAGCTGAATCTCTACGACACGCAGGATGGGCGACGGCTTGCGCATTTTGTGCTGGATCAGGCGATTCTGGCTGCGCATTTCGATCGAGCACACCAGCGCCTGCTGGTAGTGACGGCCGCACAGCACCTCTACCAGATTGATCTGACGAAGATACTCGCTGCGCTTGCGGCACAGCGAGCGGGCAGCGGACTGACGGACGGGACCAGCGCCGGGAAACTTCAGTAGAAGAGGTATTTGCGCCAGCGGTCGTCGCCGCGGCCGAGCATCCGCATGATCTGGCGGCTGGTGTGGAGGCTGAAGGAGCGGGGCTCGCGCAGCAGGCGCATGTCGTCGATCTCGCTTAGCAGGCGGTTGCCTTTCTTGCGGTTGCAGGCGTGGCAGCAGGCGACAAGATTCTCCCATGTGGAGCTGCCGCCACGGGAGCGCGGGTGGACATGGTCGAGCGTAAGCTCGTTGGGCGAGAGGACGGTGGCGCAGTACTGGCAGGTGTTGCGGTCGCGGAGCAGGATGTTCTTGCGGGAGAGTGCGCGGGTCTGGTGCGGGATGCGGCGGTATTCGAGCAGTCGGATAACGGAGGGCATGGCCATGCGGCTGCGCTGGGCGTGAAGCTGGACGCCGTGCTCCTCTTCGGTGCGTGCGATGCCCTTGAGGACGAGGACCAGGGCGCGCCGTGCGCCGCAGATGTTGATGGGCTCGTAGGAGGCGTTGAGGACGAGAACAGGCATCTGGAGAACCTGCCCGGAAGCGGTGCTGAGCGGGCCTTCCTGGGGCAGGACACGAGCGGCTTTTGCGAGTGACTTCTGCTTGCGAGCGTGGATCATGGCTTTACCAAGCGACATCGGAATCTCCTCGGGCAAAGGGTGGTTTCGTCGTGCGGTTGCGGTCTCCTGTGCGGTGGGAATGGGGCTGCGGTGCCTGCTTCAGGGTGGCTAGGTGGGATGCGGCGGAGCCGGGTTTGCGATTGCGGCTGAGGTTGCCTGGTTCGAGAGATCAAACACTGCGGGAACAGGATCGCCGGCAAAGAGATCGGAAAGGAAGAGATCGTCTGGAGTGAACTCCTGCACGGTAGCCGGGGTTGTGGCTGTGTCGTCAGGGTTAGGCCAGAAGTCGGCAAAGCGAGCATCCGATTCATCGCCGAGCAGGTCAGGGGCATCGGCTGCGGAACTGCCCTGGGCGCGAGCCAGCGAGGCAACCAGGACGGCGTTTGCTCCGGCGGCGAGCAGAGCGCGGGCGCAGGCATCCACGGTGGCCCCGGTGGTCACGATGTCATCGATGAGAAGAATGGTGCGGCCAGCAATCTGCTGTGGACGAGAGACGTGGAAGGCCTGTTCGAGATTGGTCCAGCGCTCGCTGCGCTGCAGGGTTGCCTGCGGGGCGGTCTCCCGCTGGCGAACGAGCGAGGCGGGCGACAGCGAGAGCTGCCAGTGGGGATGGCTGCGGCGCAGGCTGCGAAGCGCCGAGGCAGCGAGCAGGCGGGACTGGTTGAAGCCGCGCCGACGCAGCCTGCGCGGATGCAGGGGCACGGGAACGACGAGCAGAGGCTGTGGGGCGTCTTCGGCCAGCGAGGCGATGGCGCCAGCCAGCAGGCGGCCGAGCGGATGAGCCAGCGAGCGGATGCGCTGGTATTTGAAAGCGTGGACGATGCGACGGAGCGGACCACGGTAGGTGGCAAAGGAGACAACGCGGCGAAAGGGCGGCGGAGCTTGCAGGCAGTCGAGGCACTGGATGGTTGCCGGATGGCCAACATGGCGCAGCATGCGGGCAGTGCCGCACCGGACACAGGTGTGGGTGGGCAGGCGGCAGGCGGCGATCTGTTGCCAGCAGTGGGGGCAGACGGGAGCCAGTGCGGGCTGGTGAACGGGGGATTTGCAGAGAAGGCAGCGGGCGGGAAAGAGCGTGGCGAACAGATGCGTGGGAATGGAGGCGAGCGAGGCGCGAAACAGAGCAGACGCGCGGCCGGGGCCAGAAGATGGGAGCGCGCGGATGCGGCCTGGGTTCGGAATCGCTGCGGAACGAGGGTTGCTACTGAATTCGCACCTCACAGACCAGAGCTGATGAGAGGCCGCAGAAATCGTGCGTGGCGACCTGCGGACAGTATAAGCAGAGTGCGATGCAGAAATCCACGAGGAAATGCAGGGCAAGGGCGGGAATTCACGGGATTTTGAGGCTGGAGGGTGAGGATTCCCGAAGGCGCGGGCGATCTTCTATAGTCGCAGTACTGCGAGGTAGCTGCGGATTGCAGGCGTTTGCAGGGGAGGATGGCAGTGACCACATTTCGTCCGTATGTCTCCGGGGAGCAGTCGCCTGCGGAGTTTACCTTTCGCGCGCTGGTGCTGGGCTCGATCTTCGGAATTATCTTTGGCGCGGTGACGGTGTATGTGGGGCTGCGTGCGGGGCTGACGGTGGCGGCGTCGATCCCGATCTCGGTGCTGTCGATCAGTATTCTGCGGGTGTTTGGGCGGTCGTCGATTCTGGAAAACAACATTGTGCAGACGACGGGCAATGCCGGCCAGTCGATTGCGTCGGGGGTGATTTTTACCTTACCCGCGCTGATTTTTCTGGGGTTTGATCTGGAGTACACGCGGATCTTCCTGCTGGCTCTGGTGGGCGGATGGCTGGGCGTACTGTTCATGATTCCGCTGCGACGGCAGTTGATTGTGGACGAGCATGAGGTGCTGGCCTATCCGGAGGGGACGGCGTGCGCGGATGTGCTGATTGCGGGAGATCGAGGCGGATCGTTTGCGAGCCGGGTCTTCTGGGGTCTGGGACTGGGCGGTCTGTATACGCTGTTCCAGAACGAGAACCTGCTGGCGGCCTGGCCGGCGACGCCGAATTACGAGCCGGATCTGGGACCAGACCACATTCTGAAGGGTGCGGCGATTCGCGCGGATGTGACGCCGGAGTATCTGGGGGTGGGCTACATTATCGGTCCGCGCGTGGCGGGGGTGCTGGTGGCCGGCGGAGTGATTTCCTGGCTGGTGCTGATGCCGCTTTTGTGGTTCTTTGGTGGGGCGCTGCATCATCCGATTTATCCGGGGACACGACTGGTGCGGGATATGAGCCCGAGCGATCTGTGGTCGACGTATATCCGCCCGATGGGAGCTGGGGCGGTGGCAGCGGCGGGGCTGATTACGCTGCTGAAGACGGTGCCGACGCTGGTGAGCGCGCTGGTGGGCGGCATCCGGTCCATGCGCGCCGGAGCCGGCGCGCCGCGGGCGGGACGAACGGAGCGCGATCTGCCGATGAGCGTGGTGCTGGGCGGGTCCGTGGTGCTGGTGGCGATCATGTTTCTGTTTCTGCAGTTTCATCCGGTGCCCGGAGCGTTTGTGGGGGTGTGGGCGAATCTGGCGGCATCGCTGCTGGTGGTGGTCTTCGGCTTCCTGTTTGTGACGGTGAGTTCGCGGATTGTGGGGATTGTGGGCAGCTCGGCAAGCCCGGTCTCCGGGATGACGATTGCGACGCTGATGGCAACGGCAGCGGTGTTTCTGCTGAAGGGCTGGACGGCACCGGCCTATGGTGCGCTGGCGATTACGGTGGGCGGCGCGGTGTGCATTGCGGCATCAAATGCCGGGGATACGAGCCAGGACCTGAAGACGGGTTTTTTGGTGGGATCGACGCCGCGGCTGCAGCAGATTGCGCTGATGATCGGGGTCTGCGTTTCGACGGTGATTATCGGGTTTACGCTGACGGCGATGAATACTGCCTTTCAGGAGTTCCGTCTGGCCCCGCAGAGCTGGGACATGAGTGTGCCGCATGCGGGCGTGGCGGTGGAGCGGGATGCACATGCGCCGAAGACATTCATGACCAGCAGTGGCCAACAACTGCACGGGGGCGACTACG